>JAGBYG010000145.1 GCA_017628875.1 Clostridia bacterium | reverse complement strand
GGATCTTGCGCGGCAGATAAACTAATAAATTTTGCCTTTTTAACTACAACTAACATCTGGACAAATCAAAATTTGAAAATGTTCAAAACAACGTCACAGACCGTAGGGGCGATTCGTGAATCGCCCGCCTCGACAAGCCAAAAATGTTAACAAATTGTAAAAATATAACAATTTTTGCACAATTTCAAAAAAAGTTCAAAAAAGTTGAAGAATTTTTCGAAGAAAACGGGTATTAGTATATAGAACACTTTTTAAAATGGGCAAAATTTTGCCTTTTTGAAAAGGAATATATTATACCGAAAGGAGAATTCTTATGAAAGCCGAAAAGAAATATTTGTTTGTCTTTCATCGCTATTAGCATTTATCAAAAATTTGTTGACACACTGCGTTAACGTGTGTTAGAATTAATTAATAAACAAAAAGGAGATTTTATTATGAAAAACGAAAATCTTAAAACAAACAAAACAAAACTCATTGCGAGATTGATGATTGTTGTTATTTTGGCGACGGGAGTACTAAATTTAGTAGGATGTAACAACAAATATAAATATAACTATTTCCGTGTTCAACAAATAGAAGCAGAACATTATCAACCTGCAGTGTTAAGAGTAAATTCAACTACAAATATATTTGAAATTGATGATTGCACGTTAGATTTGGAAATAGGTATTCACAAATTATCATTGTTTGGAAGAATAGATGATAATGCTAAAGAAAAAGAATATGCATATAGCCAAAATCAAAATATTACATTTGCACTTTATTTTTGCGATGATGAAATGGCGGAGGTTTATCCTCAATCAACCCAAAATATTAAAAGCATTGAAGGACATTTATTTGTAAAAGAAATAACTGAAGAACAAGCATTTACAAAAGAATACGGCTATAATAACTTAAAATGTAATCACGTAGAAAAAATAACGATACCGATTGAGTATATAGATGCAAATTCGGGGGCGGTAGTATTAAAGTTAGCAATATATTTTGTAGATAAGGACTCGCAATATACCTGTAATCGATTTTTTTATATAAAATTGGAATTTCAAAGAACAGATGATAACACCATAAAAATAACCAATTTTTATGAATATGGAGGATTAATATGAATCGAAGGTTTAGTAAATATTTATTATTGAATTTAGTGTTATTTATTTCGATTGTTGTAATTGTTAGTGTATTTGAAATTAAAATGAATGCATTAGATAATGAGATTGGAAATGAATCAATTGAGCTTGATCCAAAATTTTCTGCATTAAATATAGATATAGAAGATTCGTTGACAATAAGTTATGAAAACATAGATATATCAGATTTTGAATGTAGTATAAATGCAAACGGTATTACCGCTTCAATTGTTGAAGATAGCGATTATCTTCAGTGCGAGGTTGAAGCTATAGAGGGAGTTGAATTCGGGGAGTTAACTGTAAGTGCAATATCTGACGATGGCACAGAGCTTATAAGTACTGTTTATACATATAATAGCGGTGAAAAATTGTACTATAGTGAGTTTGCTAAAGATCAAGCATTGTGCGAAGGGATGAATGAATGTCTTGAGGGAGCATTTGATTATTTCACTTGGAAATATTGGGAGGAGGAATATTCAGGTTCAATGAGTAAAATATTATCTGGGAGTCCAAGCGTTATTTCTGCAAATAATGATACTACAACAATTTCAGGTAATATATATTGGGAAACTGACAATATTCATACAACTTTGCCTTTGAGAAATGCATATGTTGAAATTATAGCGAAAACCAATTATGAATATATAGTGCTTGATTCGGGATATACCAGAGCCAATGGAGAATACTCATTGGAAGTGGCAAATAATGTATTTTCTCAATATGAAGACATATATTTTAGAGTAAATTTGGAAGCTTATACTTTCAAGGTTAGATCGGGATGGCATACTTTTGCATACTTTTTTGATGAAAAAATATCTGATATTGCCTCCCCTGGATATTCGCTAAAGTTTGATCCTTGTATTCTATATGATATATCGATGGCAATATATAAAGCAACATATGTCCATCAGTCTATGGTTATAGCAGAAAGATTTGCTGCAGAAATGGGATTTGAAAGTGATACCAAAATAAGGGTTACTTATCCTGCTGGTAATAAAAACAATCCTAATCCCAATGCTTTGTCATATTCTGCTTTTTGTTGGGGACCTTTGGAAACAAATAAGTATTGTGCGATAGGATGGCATAATTATAATGATGTTAATACAGTAGTGCACGAATATTCGCATTATATTCAATGTTCTATGGGTAACTATGGTGAAGAATGGTATGAAATCTTACTTGAATTACCAACGCATGATCCTAATATAGATCTTTACGCGAATAAAAAAGATAAAAGTTTTGCTATGCACCTAACATGGACAGAAGGATGGGGATATGCATTTGCTGCATTGGCACAGAAATATTATCAAACCGAATATGTAGGTTTGACAAATTATGTTACTAATATACCGTTTTCGGGATATTATATCGGCGAATTTCAAGAAGATTCGGTAACTAGTTTTTTATGGGATTTGATTGATCCGATGAAAACAAATTGGAATATAGGTGTTTCAAGCCCTGTTCTTGATTATCAATTGCCCTGGACACCACAAGAATGGTGGGATATGACAACCGTTCAAGGCACATATCGTTTACCTGATTTTATCAATTTGATTGAAAACGAGTCATATAATTTTGGTGTAGATTTGGATTATAAGCAGATAAAAGAATATATTGCAGAAAAGTTGACATTGTATAATATTGCGCCTGAGATTATTAGTGTTGATATTAATTCTGTTGTAACCAATCCCCCAATAATAAATCTCATTATAAACGGTAGTACGGAACATCCTAATAATGCGGTTGTTGTTACAATATATGATAGTAGCAATAAGATGCTTGCCAAAAGTGATAAAATACCAGTGAATAAAGGCCATCTGGAAGCCTTTAATGTGCCAATTTCAAGCGATTTGTGGACTGAAGCTATAAATAAGAGCAAATGTAACCCTGATGGAACTACAACATTAAAAATATCCGTTGAGGGTTATAGAGAAGATGATACGGATGATATATATGCAACAAGTGGTCCTTATACATCCAAATACTATACGATTAATATTGCGATACCACACAATTTTCAACTTGTATCGAGTACATCTACTGCCCACACCTACGGTTGCACCGACTGCAATTATTCAGTCACGTCCGAGCACGATATGCGCTTATCAATGTCTATTTCTCCTACAGAGCACGGTTACAAATGCCATGACTGCGGATACGTGGATGAAAGCACGGTGGGAACGCACTCGTATGATTATTGGGTATTTGTGAACGAAACAACTCACAGAAGTGAGTGTACTTGCGGCGCAAGGGGAACAACTACCGCTTCTCACGCGTTTACTTTACCGGATCGTCGAGGACTAGTAGTTTGTGTTGGTTGTAGCTACACAAAAATATTTGGTGGTGACGGCTCTGGAAACGTTGTTATGTCGATAACCAGAGAATCACTCAACGGCAGTTACATTCTCCACGATGGCACGATAATGCTCGTTGACGAGGATATTGAAGCATACCTTAACGGAACACTTGTTTTCTACGATAAAAACAATGTTCCGCAAACACAATAAATAAATTTATCCCCCAAACGCGAGGCGTTTGGGGGCATTTTGTTAATCGGGAGATTAATAATAAAAGTCGTGAAGTCCGATTCGTGCGGCGAAGGGGCGGTTTTTGCTTATCCAGTTGCTTGTGGCAATTCTGGGGTTAAAGAAAAACATTACGCCGGGGACTATTTCATATCCTTCAAGCGCGATTTTTGCCGCGATTATACTCTCTTGGCTCGGCTTGTTGTAGATTGTGCCCGTATAAGCGGGTGTAAACTGTATTCCGTGCTTGAAATCGAAGATTACGCCATAGATTGTGTTAGGATAACGTTTATCCTTTACTCGATTGAGCACAACGTTGCCGACTGCTATCTTTCCCTCAAGAATTTCACCGCCTGCTTCTGCTTCGATTATGCGCGAGAGCCAATAAAGCTCGTCGGGGTTGTAGTAGCTTTCTGCATCTACAAGTGTCCAAGTGGCTTTAGTGAGATTTACGGAGCGAGAGCCTGCATTCCATTTTACATCGAGTTCAAGTGCTCTTGCAAGGGGACGGATTGGTACGTAGAGAGAGCCGTTCACGTTTTTAACTTCACCGACACCGTAAAAATATCTGCCGTTCACGGATATGTATTTCTTGCCCGTGGTTACGGTGATGGTGAGATCTTCAAACTTAACCGTTGCCGTTCTTGTGGCGTGGTTGTAGGTTATCTTGCAGTTTTTTGAGTTTTCTGCGAGCTTGCGGAGCGGCACATAAGTTATTGAGTCGATAAGAAGCGCATCGCTATCCTCCATCTTTTTGCCGTCGAGATAAATCGGAATTTTCTCATAGCCCTGTTTTTGCGTTGCAAATGCACTTGTGGGAAAGAGCATAAAAAATGCCATTACACACGCAAAAATGCTTAAAAATTTGATTTTTTTAGTCATAGCCATTTTCCTTTCTGTAGATTTTTTTCTTAAAACATCTCCTTTCATAGATTAGGCGGGATAAGATTTCCGCCTTGGGTATATTTTATCATTAAAGAAGGCACGTTTCAACCCTCAATAATAGGAAGAAAAGGTTGCATTTGGTATATTGACAACTTTCTACATATTTGATATAATAAATATGTATGCGAGGTGATAGAAATGGCAAACAAAAATGAGGTGCTTGCGGATATTTTGCGTCCGCAGACCTTTGACGATATAGTTGGACAAAAGCACCTTTTCGGTGAGCGCGGGATTTTGCGCAAGATGATGGAAAAGGGAAGAATGAGCAATATGATATTCTTTGGCCCTCCCGGAACGGGTAAAACCACGGCGGCAAGTATTATTGCAAAGCAATCCGGTATGGATTTTTACAGAATAAATGCCACGAGTGCGACTCTTTCTGACGTTAAGGACATAATCGCGCAGACGAACAACGTTTTTGGGTTTGGCGGAATTTTGCTCTATATCGACGAGATTCAATATTTTAACAGAAAGCAACAGCAGGCACTTCTTGAATATATTGAGGACGGCAGGGTTACGCTTATTGCTTCTACGACGGAAAATCCTCATTTTTATATATATAATGCTATCATTTCTCGTTCAACCTTGTTTGAATTCAAGCCGGTTGAGAAAAACGAGCTTGCGAGAGCGCTTGAGAGGGCGTTGAGATTTCTTAATGAGAGAGATGAAACTACAGTCAGCGCGAGTGTGGAAACACTTGAATATATTGCACAATGCTCGGGCGGGGACGTGCGCCACGCGATTAATTTGCTTGAGGGCGCGTATTATGCGTGCGACGGTGAGATCAATACAGAGCTTGTAAAAACGCTTCACATTCCCGTGGATAATTTCTCGGATGATGCGCATTTTGACCTTCTTTCGTGCTTGCAGAAGTCGATAAGGGGTTCAGATCCTGATGCGGCGGTGTTCTATCTTGCAAAGCTTTTGCATTGTGGAGAGCTTTTGTCTGCCTGCAGACGTTTGCAGGTTATTGCGAGTGAGGATATAGGGCTTGCGTATCCGATGGCTGCGGCAATTACTAAAGCGTGCTGCGATTCTGCGAGGGAACTCGGTATGCCCGAGGCGGCTATTCCGCTTGCAAATGCTGCGGTAATGCTTGCAACTGCTCCAAAATCCAATACATCACACGATGCATATTTTGCGGCCAAGGCTGACGTGGAGGCAGGGTTGGGAAAAGAAATTCCCGTTCATCTTCGCTCTCCTTTGTATCAAGGATATAAATATCCTCACGCGTTTGAAAATCATTATGTAAAACAACAATATCTTCCTGATGATATTAAAAATAAAAAATATTATGCCTACGGTGACAATAAAACTGAACGCGCGGCTAAGGAATATTGGGAAAAAATAAAGAAATAGGAGTTATTATGGGAAACAAATTTACTATTAAGCTGTTGGCACTTCTTTTGGTGCTTGTACTGTGCACGAGTGTGCTTTTTGGATGCTTTGACATACCTACCATAGACGGAACAGGTGTGTCATCAAGCACAACTACCTTCGGTATAGGCGGTACAACAAAACCTACCACAACTACACCTACCACTCGTCCTACAACTACATCAACAACATCTACTACCACTACAAAACCCGACGATTGGGATGATTATCCCTCTGATCATTCGGACGTTGATAATAATGGTTTGTGCGATGACTGCGGTATTGACGTTATAGAAACAATTGACTTCTACAATTTTAACGACCTTCACGGAAAATTTGAGGATACTGATTCTCAACCCGGTGTTGATGAGCTTACAACGTATCTTGAAAACAGAAAGGGAGTTGATGAACACACAGTTTTCTTGTCAACAGGCGATATGTGGCAGGGCGGAACAGCTTCTAATGGCACAGGTGGAAAAATTATAACTGATTGGATGAACTATCTTGGTTTTGATGCGATGGCACTTGGAAATCACGAATTTGACTGGGGACAGGATGCTATCAGAGAGAATGTTGAGCTTGCTGAATTTCCGATTCTTGCAATCAATATTTATGACAATGCTACCGGCAAAAGAGTTGACTATTGCGAGCCCTCTGTTATGATTGAACGCGGTGGCGCGAAGATAGGTATTATTGGTGCTATTGGAGATTGCTATTCATCAATTTCGAGCGAGATGACGAAAGGTATCAATTTCAAGGTTGGAAGCGCGCTTACTTCTCTTGTTAAAGCAGAGAGTGATAAATTGCGTGAGGCGGGTGCTGATATTATTGTGTATTTGATTCACGACGGAACTACTTATAGCAGCATTAATGTGAACGATTATTATGACATATCTCTTTCAAGCGGTGGATACGTTGATATTGTATTCGGAGGACACACACATAGCTATTATATAACTGTGGACAGTTACGGTGTTCCTCATCTTCAAGGTGGCGGTGACAACTCTAAGGGTATGACTCACGTTGAGGTTGACGTCAACTTCGCTAATGGGGAAGTTAAAATCAATCTTAAAGATTATATTGATCATTATACGTGTTCAAATCTTAAGGATGCTCCTGTTGTTCAAGAGTTGATTGACAAATATTGGGATGAAATCGGCTGGATGTATGAAAGTCTTGGATATAATGCCTATTATCGCAGCAGTTCGACAATAAGCAATACAGTGGCAAAGCTTTATTATGAGGCGGGTGTTGCTAAATGGGGCGATAAGTACAATATCGTTCTTGCCGGCGGAAGCATAAATACGAGAAGTCCGTATAATCTATATGCGGGTGATGTTATGTATGGAGATCTTGAAACCATTTTACCGTTCAACAATGCGTTGTATCTTTGCAAAATAAAGGGAAGTAACCTTAAGTCGAGATTTTTAAACAATAGCGAGTATGCTAAATATTCAACGATTACGGCTTCTCAGGTTAAGGATAACGAGTATTACTATATTGTGGCTGACAGCTGGACAGCTTTATATAAATATGCTTATTGCGAAACTGTTGAGTTGTATGACGAAACAACATTTGCGCGCGACCTTCTTGCACAATATATTAAAGATGGCGGATGGAGTAAATAGTCCTTATATATAATAATGAAGAAAACGGGTCGATTTTCGGCCCGTTTTTTGATTTTGTTGAGAATTTTCAAAAACAAAAGAAAAAAGTGAGCAAAAGCTCTTGACAAAAATCAATTGATGTGGTATATTAATTAACGTTGACACGGCCCGTTGGTCAAGCGGTCAAGACGTTAGCCTCTCACGCTGAAAACATGGGTTCGATTCCCGTACGGGTCACCAAAAAGAACAGCACCACAAAAGTGGTGCTGTTCTTTTTGGTTCTCTTGTATGTTGAATCTTACCTATCACCGCGCTTGCGCGGGATTGGGTTCGCAAATTCGACAAAAGGACGTTCCGTGCTCGCACGAGAACTCCTTGGCGAATTTAGTGCCAAGAACTTTGGCTCGCAGGCACCTTCCCGTACGATATGTCGAATTGAAGTACCACAAAAGTGGTGCTGTTCTTTTTGGTTCTCTTGTATGTTGAATCTTACCTATCACCGCGCTTGCGCGGGATTGGGTTTGCATTTTAGGTTGTTAATCGTTAAACAATGAGTTTTATTATAAAGAATAAAAAATAAAAAAATTCAAACTTTTTTCAAAAAAGGTATTGACAAAAGGAAAGGAATGTGGTAATATAAGCAGGTCGCGATTGCGGGGGTACCCGATGGGTGCGAAAAAAGTTTTGAAAAGTTGAAAAAAGTACTTGACAAAATGGTAGCGATTG
>JAGBYG010000015.1 GCA_017628875.1 Clostridia bacterium | reverse complement strand
TATTTCATTGTTTTTTTGTCAAGCGTGTTTTTTCGCCCGCACGGAGTGGCTCACCTACAGAGTGTGTGACAATAAAATGCCATAAATTGGGGCTTATAGAGAAGTTTGAAAAAGTTAGTTATCATTTCTACGGACAGTCGAGGACGCCTGTCCCTACGAGTTTGTAAATTGTTTTTTATTAAATTATAGCTTTTTTATTGACAATGTGGCTATAATCTTCGCGAAAAATTATTGTTGTCTGCTGTAGGGACAGGCGTCCCCGACTGTCCGTGTTTACATTAACTAACATCCGATAAATCAAAATCCCCACAAAAAAGCACCAAGCATTTTGCTTGGTGCTTCATTTTTAATTTTCAATATCCGAAATTGTCAAACCGCATATTTTGAGCAATTCTTTTTCGTCATTTCCCTCTGCGATTATTTCGCCAAGGTCATTTTCGATTTTGCCATTGCTTAAATAATACTTGCGAATGGTGGTCATTATTGCTGAAATTTTACCCGACGCAACAAAATCATTTGATGTCGCAGGAACGAAAACGGATTCTCCCTTTTTAATGGACATATTTCCTATTGTTCCCTCTCCCTCAAGACAAGTAAAGCAACGGAAGGAGTTTTTATCTTCTGCAAACTCCCTTTCACCGTTTATGTCAACATATGTTGCGGTGAAAAATTTGTTAATTCCTTTAAGGACTCCATCTTTAACATCAATATTAAGCTCTTTGGGTTCAAGCGCCTTTAAGTTTGTAACATCAATCGCCTTTGCAACGTGGAGCTCTCGCTCGTTTCCATTTTTATCGCGTCTGCCGTAGTCGTAAACACGATATGTAATATTGCTATTCTGCTGAATTTCGCAAATAAGACAACCCGCACAAATCGCGTGAATAGTACCCGACGGAATAAAATAGCTTTCTCCCTTTTTAACGGGAATAAACTTAAGATAATCGGTGAGAGTTTTCTCCTCAATCGCCTTAACAAATTGCTCTTTAGTTATATCTTGCTTAAATCCAAGATAAATTCCTGCGCCCTCATCCGCATCAACGATATACCACATTTCAGTTTTACCAAGAGAGTTCTCGTGCTTTAAAGCATATTCGTCAGAGGGGTGGACTTGAACGGAAAGCTTGTCCTGTGCATCTATAAATTTAACAAGAACAGGAAAGAAATCAAACCCCGTGCAGTTTTCACCAAGCTCGGCTTCAGTTACAACGTCGCACAACGCTCTGCCGTCACAAAGCGTGGTCTTGCCGTCCTTATGAAATGAAAGCTCCCAAGTTTCCGCAAGTGGAAAAAGGTCGGTTTCCTTTCCGTATTCGGTTTTTAGTTTGTTACCGCCCCAAATAATGCTCTTGTAGGCAGGTGTAAGCTTAACTATATCCATAATGATCCTTTTACTTAATATTTTATTGCTCTTGTAAAGGTTATTTCCTTGTTAGGTCCAAGAGTTATAACGCCTTTTCTCTCTTTGAATTCTTTTATCTCGTCAACGTATGACGGCAAGCACTGCCAGGGCTCAATACAAAGCATTTTAGAGCCGTGAGGATGCCACAAAAGAAGATTAGAGAAGCCATCAAAGGTAATTTCAACGATTTTTTCGTTAGTTTTCTTATCTTTAAGAGTTGCTTTTCTCGAATTGATGTTGCCAAGAATAACTGTTGCGCTATTATCAGTAAAATCCTTTTCGAGAGGCAAAATTTTACCCGCTCCGTGATTTACTTTCTCACCTGTGAGCATACCACCTGAATTATGAATAAGAAAGTCAAAATGTTCTTCCTTTTCAAATTCAACGTAGTAGTTTTCTACTTCATTATCAAGTGCGAAGGACTCGTGTCCACCACACGCGAGAGGGATTGCCTTTTCACTCGTGTTTTTGATGGTATATGAAACCTCATAGCCATCATCCACAAGCTCATATTTCACTCTGAACGCAAATTCATATGGATATACTGATCTTGTTCTATCGTTTGCGCAAAGCTCAAATGCGATGCCTTGTTCAGCTTGTGTGACAAGTGTAAATTCTTCATTGCGGCAAAAGCCGTGCTTCTGTATTCCAAAATCAACTCCGTCATACACAAGTCTGTTAAAGCCTGCAAATGGGAAAAGGAGTATTGCACATCCTGACCATTCACCCGTTTCGTTTTGCCACGCGCGTTCTTTTCCGTTGTGTAATACGCTTCGCACCTCTGCACCGAGGGAATTGATTTTAACTTCTGTTTTATCGTTTTTTATTGTATAAATCATATTATCTAATTTTGGGCAAGCTTGCGGCTGCAACACTTTGTCCAACACGTCTTGCCTTTTCGTCGGGGATATTGAGTGTTATCTTTTCGTTGAGCTCGGGGAACTCTGTTGCGATTACCTCTCTCGCTTTGTTTAAGAGGATTTCACCACCGTCACCACTTGTTACTCGTCCCATAATGAGAACGTGCTTGATATCATAAAATTCTGCATAATAAGCAAGTGAATAACCAAAGTATGCACCGATTGTTTCATAGATTGCTTTTGCTCTCTCGTCGCCCTCTTTCATAAGATTTTGAACAACCTTGAGCTTCTCTGCGGGAGAAAGATTTTCGTCAAGCTCGATTCCTGCGTAAGGTGCGAGTTTAATTACTCCGTCCTGCGAGAAGTATTTAACTCCGCAACCGTAGTCGCCCGACCACTCGTCAACCATTGCGTCCTCGCTATAGTCAACGGGAGCAAAAGCCAACTCATTGAGCCAACCCGTGATATTTCCGTCCATATCAACGTAGCCTGCCGCCTCACTTGTGCCCATAGCAATACCGAGGATTCCGTTATCCTCCAAGCTCATAGCACCTGCAAGAGCGGTTACGTCACCGTCGTTTGCAACTTCAATCGGGATATTTTCACCGATTTCCTTTGCAACGTCTATATACATATTTTTAACTTTCTTTTCAAAATCGTCATCATTTACTTTTAAGAAAAGGGATGCTACCATTATCTTATTGTCAATGTAAACACCTGCGCTTGAAACACCGATGGCATCAACTCTTGGCATATGTGATGCTGCTGTTTTCATAGCATTCAAAATGCCCTCATAGTGATAGCTCGGGTCGGAGTTGAGCTTTGGAAACCAAACAACCTCTTCTGAGTAAACTGTTTCACCGTCAACAACGGCAGAAACCTTTCTGTCAGATCCACCTGCGTCAAATCCGATACGGCATCCGTCAAGGTGCTTACCAACGGGACAAGCAGAGCTTTTTTCTTTGGGAGCATTTGCAAGGTCAGTTACGATAACTTCAAACTTCTCCTCGTAAACTCTCTCCATAAAGCGAACGTCGAAATCTCTTGTTCCGCCATAGCAGAATGTGTTTTTGATATATTCACCAACTACTTCACTACCTGCGATAGTTACCTTATAGCCGCCCGCAACCCACAAAAGAGTTTTAGCAATTCTATCGATAAACTTGCAGTTCTCCTCGTCGTGACCTGTGTTATCTTTATATATTCTTGTTTTATAAACGTATGTATAGCCCTGATTTCTTTCAACTGCAACAACTATGTCTTGTCCGTTGTCGCGAGTATTCTCTCTCATTTCCTTGCAAACGAGAGCCATGGGCATAAAGCCACTATCAAGTTTTGCATTTACCTTAAGCTTCATATCTTACAACGCCTCCGATAATAGTTTTCTTTACGTTGAACTCGTCATCAAGCACAACGATGTCCGCATCCTTGCCAACTTCAATTGAGCCCTTTCTATCCGCTACACCAATAGCTGTTGCAGGGTTGAGAGTCGCACAATTTACACATTCCCAAAGCGGAATGCTTGTATTTGTAAATACGTTCCAAACACCCTTATTGAGCTTCAAAACACTACCTGCGATTGTTCCGTCCTCAAGCTTGCAAAGGTTGTTCTTATAGATTATCTTTGCTCCACCGAGTGTATATTCACCCTCGGGGAGTCCGCCTGCGGGCAAGCAGTCGGTAATAAAGCAAAGCTTTCTTCCCTTCATTCTATAAACCATTTCATAGAGTGCAGGGTCAACGTGATATGTATCAACGATAAGCTCGCAAGAAACATTAGAATTGAGTGCCGCACCAACAACACCCGGTGCACGATGAGTCATAGGTGTCATCGCGTTAAAGAGATGTGTTGCGTGCTTAACACCATTCTTTGTGCTTTCCATAGCAGTTTCATAATTAGCAGAGGTATGTCCCATAGAAACAACAACATCGGTTTCTTCTGCCATTCTTTTAATTTCTGCAAAACATTCATCTTCTTCAGGAGCAAGTGTGATAATTTTGATTATATCGGCATTTGCCTTAACGAAATCTGCGTCGGGTTTAAGGATAAATCTTTCGTCCTGTGCACCCTTTTTAGATGCGGAGATAAAAGGACCTTCCGCATGAACACCAAGGATGGTCGAGCCATAGTATTCGCCACTATTCTTTACTTCACGGCAAGCATCAAGTGCACCATTAATTACTGACATATCAACGGTCATAGTGGTTGGCAAAAATCCCGTAACACCGTTCTCTACAAGTCCGCCCGCGATAGTTTTAATGCTATCAACATTAGCATCGCAAACATCCTTACCAAGATATCCGTGAATGTGTAAATCGATAAATCCGGGGGTTACATAGCCACCCTTACAATCGATAACTTCAACGCCTTCGGGTATTTCGTTTTCTTCTACTATACCCTCGACCTTGTCGGAAATAAGCAATGCTTTTCCCTCTGATATTCCATTTTCAAGCACTATTTTTGCGTTTTTTATTGCAAGCATAGTCACCCTCCAAATACATAAAATTAAGCAAAGGTTTTGAGCTTTTTAACTCGCTCGTAGCCTGCTTCGAGATTGTTTTCATCCCAGTATCTCTGAATACCGTGCTTATCAAGTAACAAGCAGAATTCAGAGAACAATTCCTTGCTCTCCCAAACGTTAACGGGACGTACGCCCTTGTCTATCGCAAAGGATGCAAGAAGTCCTGCAACTTCACCAACATTCCATTCCACGGGGTGCAAACGATAGCATCCGTTAGTAAGATGAGTTGAACCTATATTCTTACAAGCGGGCAAAATATTCTTCATTCTCTCGGGAATCATCGCTCCAAGAGAAATTGTAAATCTATGTGTTGGTTTATAGAAGAATGTATGTGTTTTTGTAGTTATATGAAGGTCAATAGGATAACTACCCACACCAACACTATCCTCAAACTTACATTTTTCGGCATCGCAAACGTCGGTAGCAGTAATGGTTTTCTTCGCCTTTATACGTCTTGACTCTCTGATATATGGAGCCATTGACAAGCCATCCTCAGTACCAACGTATTCGGGAGCCAATCTGAAATAGGGATAACCCTTTCCACCGTCATATCTTGGTGCTTCGGTCTGAAGCCAATATACAAAACAAAGAGTATATTGCTTTGCAAGATAATCGTTATATTCAGCATCCTCACAATCAAAAAGATTGCCGTGGAAAAAGTCATTTTGAGGCCAGTTTACAAGTGTTACGTCATACGGCTGACTTCCGTCGGTAAAATAATTCGCGCAAACGATTCTTCTGTATTTGAACAAGGGGAAAAGCTCTTTTCCTTCTTCGTTAAATTCCCCAAGGAACATACCGAATTTCTTTGCCTTGCCCGTTGATGAATTGGGGCCGTACATAGAATAAAGCTTATGATCGTCATAAGGCATCATCATCTGGCTAAATTTATCATAAAGCTCTGGCTTTTCGATAGTATAATCACCCTCAAGTCGGTTTTCGATACAAGCAGAATAGATGAATGACTGCATATCCTCAGAGTCCCCTACCTCGGGTGCATCCACCTCGCTCGTTTCGTGTCTGCTTTCAGCTCCCACACGATATTCCGTGCCCGAAAGACAAATAAGGTCTCCAATATCAGTTCCGTCAAGATAGTATTCGCCCGTAAGCAATACATCCTCGCCCTCAATATTATATACTACGCCCTTGATCTCATCTCCCTCTGTTATGCATTCCTTCATCTTAACCTCAGTAAAGATTTTCAAGTTGCCGTTTTCAACGTAAGGAGCAACCATTTCGTTAAGAATGGAGAGCGCAAGACGGGGTGGGTGAGCTATCCAGCTAACCTCGGAAGCTCCGGGGCAGAAATAATCTCTATCCTTGATTTCTTGAGAGTATCCCTCAAGATTTCTATAATAGCTTCTTACCTTTGTTCTATACTCCTGATATGAACGAGTGCATCCCTGCTCCTCTATCCACATATGTTCATCGGGAGGAACTGCTTGAGAAGTGAGCTGACCTCCAATCCATTTGGTCTTTTCAAGAAGAATAACCTTTTTTCCTTCTTTAGCGGCGCTGATTGCCGCGATAGTGCCACCAAGTGAAGCACCACAAATAATTACCTGTGATTTGATTGTTTTCATTTTCTTATATTTACCTTTAGCAATACAGAATTTTATATATTTACAGCATTTTAAACAAAATGCGAATATTCTATTTTAAAGCCGAGCATTTACCTCGGCTTATATGACGTTTAACGTCTGTTGTAGTGAGCATAAGCTCCGTAAATACCTGCGCTATTTCCCAGCGAGGCCCTGATAATATTATATCCTAAATTATCAGTAATGGAGTAAAAATACTGCTCCATCCAATCGGCAACACCGCCGCCGATAATACATACGTCAAATGGACTAACCTGCATAACCAAATCAAGAGATTTTTTAAGATTAGCTCTCAAAACGTTAACAAATTCAACGTTTTTTTGTTCTCCATTGCCGTATTTTTCAAAAATGTCAGGACCGTCAATACCCAATGCGTCCGCATCTCTGTGTATTGCGCGACCCGATAAATACATCTCGACACATCCTTTTTTACCGCATGTGCAAAGTCTTCCGTCCTTTTCAAGACAGATATGTCCAAAACGGCCATAATCGTTTTCTTCATTCGAAACAATATTTCCGTCCGCATAATATCCACCACCAACGCCAGAGCCGAGAGTAAGCATAACTACTCTTTTGTCCTGATACTCCTGCCCTGCGCCATAGACCATCTCACCAAGCAAAGCTGCGTGAGCATCGTTTATTGCCGTAGCGGGCAAATTAAAATTGTCTTTACAAAACTGAGCAAAATCAAATCCAATCATACCGGGGAGATTTTCTGTAGCATAGGTAATAACCGAGCTTTCTGTATCTATATCTCCCGCGGATGCGATAGCAACACCATAAACGTCCGCACCGTTCAATGATAAAATTGCCTTGTGTAAAGCATCAACTATTCCCTGTTTTCCAAGGGAAGCATTGGTAGGAAACTTTTTCAATTCCCCAACAATTATTTTGTCTTCATTTCCTTTAATGGGTGCAACCTTTATTTCGGTTGCACCCATATCAATACATATGGTCATATTATCCCTTTACTGCGCCCACTGTTACACCCTTTGTAAAGTACTTAAGTACCAATGGGTAAACTAACAAGATGGGGATTATACTTACAACGATCATAGCCGCTTCAATATTATCCTTCTGCAAATCCTTCATTGCTACAGAAAGAGTGTCAGGAGGTAACTGAATATAGTTGAGAATATAGAGCGACAAGGGGTACCATTTTTCTTCAGTACCGAGGTAAAGCAATGCACTGGTGTAGTTATTCCAAAGTGTTACTGCTGTAAACAAGCTTACACTTGCCACACAAGGCATTGACATAGGTAACAATATCTTGAACATTATCTGAAGGTTATTTGCACCATCAATAGAAGCTGATTCCTCAAGCTCAAGCGGAAGTCCCTCAAGATAACTTCTAATCAAAATAAGGTTGTAAACCTGAACTACCGATGGCAAAATCAATGCCAAGGGAGTTTTAGTGAGTCCCAATGTACTAACAACGAGGTAGTTGGGAACCATACCGCCCGAGAAAATCATTACGATAATAAAGAATACCATAATGCCCTTTCGAGCAGGGAAATTTGGTTTAGACAATGCGTATGCAGCTGCGAACATCACCGTTACTGATAATATTGTTCCACACACAACTACAAGAAAAGACACACCCATTGCTCTCCAAAATCCAGCATCTGAAAAAACGTACTGGAAATTGTACCAAGTAAATCCCTTGGGAGTAAAGTTAATGTCATTTCCCGCAGTAGACAATGCTACTGACAATACGTTAAGAAATGGTATAAAGCATATAATCGAAATAATAGTCAACGCTATGGTATTTATAGTGTTAAACAAACGATTCTCTTTTATTTTGTTGTTACTTTTTACTATTAAACTTTTAGCCATAATTACCACACACCATTTCCTGTTTTCTTTTTACTGAAGTAGTTTGCTGTAAGAATCAAAATCAAAGATATTACTCCATTAAACAAACCAACAGCTGTGGATAAACCATAGTCACTCTTACCCATTGAGAAGCCCAATCGATAAACGTATGTACCAATGATTTCACCAGTTTCTCTTGTAAGTGAGTTAAGCATAGCATATACTTGCTCAAAGCCCGCATCCATCAAATATCCTATACGAATGATAAGCATTACTATAATGGTAGGCATAATTGAAGGAATAGTAATATTCCAAATTTGTTTAAGCTTGCCTGCACCGTCAATTTTTGCCGCCTCATAAAGCGCAGGGTCGATTGACATAATTGCGGCAATATACGCAATTGAGCTATATCCAATTTCTTTCCAACCTGAAAGGATTACTACAAGCCATCTGAACCATCCCGGTTCACCCATAAAGTGAACCACTTCTCCACCAAGGGCAACACTGAGGTTGTTGATAGGCCCATACATTCCAAAGATGCTATTGAAAATACCAACGATAACTATCCAAGAGAAAAAGTGAGGTAAGAACACTATTCCCTGCACGAGCTTAGAAAACTTTTTGCTTCTAAGCTCGGTGATCATTACTGCCAAAATAATAGGCATTGGGAACAAAATTACTATCTTCATAACAGAAATAATCAATGTATTTCTAATATAAGACAAAATTTCAGGGTCGGAAAACAATATTCTAAAGTTTTCAAGTGTCCATTCAGATTTTTGGAATGCAGTTAAAACATCGTATCTCAAAAAGTTTGGATTATCTTTAAAGGCAATCAAAATACCCGTCATAGGTAAATATGAGAAAACCAGAGCAAACATCATTGCAGGAATTACAAAAGGAATAAGCGATTTATACTTTTTCACTTTTGCTACAAATGTCATTTTTTGTTTTTTGGTACTCATATTGTGCACTCCTTTAATAATGTTTTATTTGTTGTTGTACCAGTTATTGATTTCTGCAGTTGCATCAGCACACTTATACTGACCGTTAAGCTTTGTCTGATATTCAGCAAGCTTACCTGAACCATCTTTAAGCATAATATAAAACCAGTCCTGAGCATTTGTTTCAATTGCAGAACGGTTAGCTGAATATGTTGAAAGAGGAGGAGTAAAGTCAACAATGTTATATACGCCTACAGTATCAGCATCTTCCATCATAAGAGACCAAGCTCTGAAAAGTTCGGGCTGCTTACGTACACGAGCAAGCCAATACTGAGTGTACTTATTTTCGTTAGAACCTGTCATATAGTAAGAAGCATCGTCCTTTTCTGCAAATGCAGGGTTAATGGGCATATATGCGCCATCAGCTGTCAATGTCCAGTGAACGTCCTTTTCACCAATAACCATTGTACGGAAGTTATCTTCTGTTTCTGTATCCTTAATCTTGGAGTTCATCCAGTCAAGAGCATAGCCTGCTCTGTCTGCCATATAATAAGGAATAGCTGTGATATATGTGTAACCGCTGGAGCGATATACCTTTTCAGTATCACCTGCGTTTTCCTTAAGAGAACGAACGTATGCAAGGTGGTTGTCAAGTGTATCGGTTGTGTCGATACCCTTTGTAGAAAGACCTGTTGTGATTGCAGAAACTGTCCACAAAGAACAAGCATACGCGCCTGCCTTTGCACCGCCTGCAGATGCATCAAAGCTGTTTACAAAACGGTTTGTTGCTACTGCAGCATCGTTTGTTGCTACTTCGGGATCGATGTAGCCAGCCTCATAAAGTGAGTGCATATAATCAACATAGTCCTTATATCTGGGAGCGTTCATATAGTAAAGAACCTGTCCGTCATATTCCTGCCAGTATGTATAGATACCGAATGCAGCGGAAATCGCGGGTACAAGGGGAGTAAACTTATCGAATGTCAAAGCGGGTTTGCCAAGATGCTCTGTCATTACCTTGAGAACGTTTGTAAATTCATCAAGAGTTTCGGGAACATCAAGGTTGAGTTCAAGCATAAGGTCATAGTTAAGAACGATGGGATTTTCGATATTGTCGCTGGATGCACGTTCGGGAATACCGTAAATTCTTCCGTCAACTGTTACTACGTCCCAAGAATCCTGAGAAATATTAGCAAGCATATCGGGAGCGAATGTCTTAAGAGCATCTGTGATGTCAAGAAGCATATCCTGATCAACAAGGTCGCTGAACTGATCCTTTGTGAGCTTCATAACGTCATAAGCTTCTTTATCCATCATAATTGTGTTAAGAGTTGTTGTTGCATCAGCAGGAAGCTGTGTGTACTTTACAGAGTAACCTGTAATCTGCTGAATAACCTGCGCGTTAACGTTGTTGTTAACTGCTGTGATGTCCTTACCGGAGTTGGGCATCAAAACATTAAGCTCGGGCTTTTTAGACAAATCAATATCGTAATTGATTTCGTCTGTAACTGTGTTGCCACCGTTTCCACCGCCGCCACACGCTGTTGCAAGTACGCTTGTAAGAAGCATAGTTGCCAAAAGAAGTAAAGATAAAATCTTTTTCATTTTGTTTCTCCTTGTAAATTAAATTAATTTATTTTTAGGAAAATA
The DNA here is from genome assembly GCA_017628875.1 of Clostridia bacterium. Classification (GTDB taxonomy): domain Bacteria; phylum Bacillota; class Clostridia; order Oscillospirales; family CAG-272; genus RGIG4608. Next base: position 3,041 of record JAGBYG010000015.1, on the reverse strand, counting down.
ATTCCATAAAAAACTTAATAATGGCATCGATAATCGATTGAATCCACGCAGCAAAGGAATTTTGGTTTCCAGCAGGTTGCTGTGTGGGGGTATTATCTTGATAATTGGGATCCTCTTCTCCACACTCGCACTTACCTTCTACGAAGTTGTGTTCGTGAGGGGGAATATATTCAGGATCTTCTGATTGACATCTTGTGCAAACACCGTCAACATATTTGTGTCCAAGCGCTGCACCAAGTGTCTGGCCGCATTCGCAAGTACGAGGACTTGTACATGTTGCAGCATTCCAGTAGTGATTGTGAGGTGTATCCGAACCTGCATTGTAGTTAGGATCAGTTTCACCGCACTCGCACTTTCCGTCAACGTAGCTATGCTCGTGAGGAGCTTCTGTCTTTGGCTTTTCAACAAGCAAAACAGCATTTGACACCTTTCTCATAGAGCCGTCGGAAGGATTATTGCGAAGAGTAAGTGTGTCATTGATACGAACAACCATAGTGGAAGAACCACCGCCGTCAAGCTCAAGGGCATACTGTGCACCAAGAACCTTTGCAAGCTGTGCTTCCTGCTCTACCGTAATACCTACGGAACCGCCTGCGTAACGTCCGTCAACAACACAAACAAAGCCTGTGCCATCTTCCTTAAAGCCAATAAAAGTACGGGGTGCTGCAGCATTACCGCTATTATCATCGTGACAATTTGTGTTAGCAACGAAATTATCGACAAGAACGTCATAACCTCCAACTACCCAAGTGCATCCTGCAAATTCGCCTGCGGGAATTTCAACAAGATCAACCTTTTCACCGTAAATGTGCTTACCGAATACGTCATTATGAGCAGATGTATAAACCACTGCATACTGACCACTCTTAAGAGTAAAGCTCTTGCTATTCTGAACACCTGTAGCAGTCATAGTATAATCAGATCCCCAAACGGGATAAGAAGTAAGGTTAGTTGATTCCGCCTTAACTACCATTGCACCCGCATTGGTAACCGTATATGTACCTGGTGTGTTGTAAATAGCTATCTCGCCGTTTGCGGGCTGAGCATTAAATTTATCAATCTTGAAAAACTGTGGGTTGCCGTTTGCATCGTAAACAACAAGGCGAGCCTCTGTTTCGGTCATTCTGCCAACCACAACTTTTCCATTATTATCAAATCCAATACAATTCTTAGTTGCAAAATTACCTTTTTTAACTACTATTCCATTGTTAACATAGGAATCAACGTTTGCTCCCGTGTTCTCGAAATAGTCGCCGTTTACAGCGAGCATTACCTTGCGTCCTGTTTCTGCTTCATAATCTTTGGCAATATTCATAACCGTGGAAAGAGTGGTGTTTGAACCCTCTCTTACACTATGAACTACCCATTCATATTCAGCATTTGCGCTTGTAGTATCATACTCACCATAGAAAATCTTTTGTGTTCCGCCCTCGCTTGCTGTAGCTTCAACGTACTTAATACCGTCAATATTCTTTGAATATGTAGGATTAGAAAGCACGCTTGAAGAAAAAGCTGCGGAAACTGTAATAGTCATTAAAAGAACCAATGCTATTACCACTGTTAAAGAAGTAAATATTTTTTTCATTTTTTTCTCTTCTCTGTTGTCTTCCCCATCGCCCGAAGGCGATGGGGATATTTTTAAATTGTTTTTGTGTTATTGTTGATTTTTAATTCTTAAAAATTAATGATTACTGGAAAGAAAAGCCTGTGATAGACATCTTCTGACCGATGAGGAAACGGCAATCAAGACCTACCTGACGTGCTGCGTTACCTTCGGAACCACCGTTAGGAAGAATTACGAGTGTTTCGCCTTCCTGAAGGCTTTCCCATGCCAATGTAGCAAAGTTGTTAACTGTTACACCGTATGTCTTATTGTTAAGACCGGATGTTGCATCTGTGTAACCTGCGTTTGCACCGTCATAAACTCTTGCAACCTTACCTTCTGCGCTAAGAACTACTGCTACACCGTAATCGTTAGTTGTGAATTCACCTGTGAAGCCCTTGTCGAAGATAATGATTGCGTAGTTAGCTGTATTGCTTGTGCTAACAGCTGTGTTGTAGAGCCACTTGCCTTCTGTAGCTGTATATGTCTTTGCACCGATTGTGATTGTCTTGTTAGGATCAGCAAATTTGATACCTGTGATATTCATCTTCTGGTTGAAGAGGTAACGACAGTCAAGACCGATCTGACGAGCCTTATTTCCATCTACACCGTTGGGGAATACTACAAGAGTTTCGCCATCCTTAAGCTCGGACCAAGCTACTGTTGCATATGTATTAGCGTTGAAGTGAGCAGATGCCTGCTTACCATCGGGCAACCAATAACCAACGTTAGCACCGTCATAAACTCTGATAATTCTACCATACTGGTCAAGAACTACTGCTACGCCGTAACCGTTTGTGTTGAAGCTGCCTGTATATGCTTTTGTGAATACCCAAACTGCCTTTGTTGCTGCATTCGTTGTTGTGATTTCTTCATTGATAGCCCACATACCGAATTCAGCTGTATATGTTTTGCTTGCACCAATAGATACTGTCAATGTTGTTGACATAAACTCAACACCTGTAAGGTTAAGCTTCTGGTTGAAGAGGTAACGGCAGTCAAGACCAATCTGACGAGCCTTATTTCCATCTACACCGTTGGGGAATACTACGAGAGTTTCGCCATCCTTAAGTTCGGACCAAGCTACTGTTGCGTATGTATTTACGTTGAAGTGAGCAGATGCCTGCTTACCATCGGGCAACCAGTAACCACCGTTTGCACCGTCGTATACTCTGATTACTCTGCCGTATGCATCAAGCACTACTGCTACACCGTAACCATTTGTATTAAAGCTACCTGTATAGCTCTTATCGAATACCCAAACTGCTTTTGTTGCGGCATTGGATGTTGTGATTTCCTGGTTAATAGCCCACATGCCCTCAACTGCTTCGTACTTCTTAGAACCGATAGTTACGAACATAGATTTTTCATGACCTGCACACTTAGAAGCGCAAACTTCTTCTGTACAAGTTGCGTCTGTACATTTAGCACAGTGTTC
>JAGBYG010000014.1 GCA_017628875.1 Clostridia bacterium | reverse complement strand
GAATTCCGCACCGTCAACCCCATCATCGGCAAGCGCAAAATGGGTGAAAATACCTTCGTGGATAAGCCCCTCCATATTGCAAACGTCAGCGATTGTATCAACAGTTTTATCAATATCGTGAATGGAATCAAAGCCAATTCGTCCCATTCCCGAATCGAGCTTTATATGTATTTTAACGTCTACTCCGTCGGTCTTGGCGCACTTTGAAAGCTCCTTTGCATAGGAAAGAGAAAACACACTTTGTGATATATTATTCTCTGCAAGAATTGACGCGCCGGACGTTGGTGTGTAGCCCAAAATTAAAATCGGAGTTGTAATTCCATTATTTCGAAGCTGCATCGCTTCCTCAATATTTGAAACGGCAAAAAAGTCCGCGCCAAGTCTTTCATAAAGCTTTGAAAGATACACCGCACCGTGTCCGTATGCGTTTGCCTTGACAACGCAACAAAGCTTTGTTCCTTTGCTCAATTTACCCTTAATCAGATTAAAATTTTTCTCGGCAGCGTTCATATCGATCTCTGCCCAAAAGCGTTTTCTTTTGGAAATGTATTTGTCCTTCAAAACCGCTGCCTCCTTAAAAGTAATATTTATAATATTTTATCACACCTCTCCTTAAAAATCAATATTTATTGTTAAATATATGTAATTTTTTTGTTTTGGTTTTTATGCGTTCAAATTTTGATTTGTCGAGCAGTTTGAACACACAAACTCTTGCCTCCCTCTGACGAGGGAGGTGTCACAGCTCGTCTGTGACGGAGGGAGAGAACGTTATTTAAAGTAACTTTATGTTAAGAACTCTCCCTCACCCGCTAACGCGGGAGCTCCCTCGACAGAGGGAGCCGAGTGTTTGGGTGTAATCTCAACTCCTCGATAAATCCCAATTTAGCAAAAAAAGAGCAAACCGAAGTTTGCCCCTTTTAAGTTATTTACTTTTTATTTTGCGCGTCGATATAGCCTTCGGTGAAGATGTAAGCCGCAAGGACTCCCATTGAACTGATAACGGCAAGGAGTCTTTCGGTGGTCATTTCGTCAATGCCAAACAAAACGCACAAAGCACACGCGAATGCGCCAAGTGCCGCCCAAAATTTACGACTTGATAGCTTTCTTTTTAAATCGTTCATAATCTTGTACCCGTTTCCCTTTCGAGCACGGATATTCTCTTTTCGTGCTCCGAAAGCTCCGTGTAAAAGTGCGCGTTTTTGTCCGATTGGCGCTCCATTGTTTCTTTAAGCTGAAGCACCGCACTTTCAAGCTTTGAAAGTGTGGAATTGATCTTAACAACAACGTTCATAACGGCAATAAATGCAGAAACTATGCCAAACATTCCAACCGCAATTTCCCACGTCATTTTTCTTCCTTTCCAAGCGTTTTTCTTTATTCCACCTTTATTGTAGCACATTTTCACCCTTAGTGCGCGACAGTTTTCTGTCAAAATGAAGTTTTTTTGCAAAATTTCTTGACATTTTTTTATCTCTGTGCTATACTAACTCTTGATATGAAACGCCCTGACGGGAAGGAGTAGTTTTGTGTAAGTCCAAAGAGAGCAGACGGTTGGTGTGAGTCTGTGACAAAGCAAAATGAAGTAGTCCCCGAGCGGTCCTTGTGAAACGGCTTTTTATACAAAAGAAAGTAACAAGGAACGGCAATCTCCGTTAAAGATTTTGAGTGCGCGCGAGTTTGTTTTTGCGCGAAATCAGGTGGTACCGCGTTCCCACGTCCTGATATCAGGATGGGGGATTTTTTGTTTTTTAGATAAAAATTTATTTACATACTTTAAGAAAGCGAGGTTCAAACAATGAACAGCTACAACGAGCTTCCAAAGACGTATTCGCCCTCTGAATTTGAGGACAGAATATATCAGGAATGGTGTGACAAAGGTTATTTCACACCCGACAAAAATAACAACAATCCTTCCTTTTCAATCGTAATTCCTCCGCCAAACGTAACAGGTCAGCTCCATATGGGTCACGCACTTGACGAGACCTTGCAGGACATTCTCGTTCGTTACAAGAGAATGCAGGGCTTTAACACCCTTTGGGTTCCCGGTACTGACCACGCGGGTATTGCTACACAGATTAAGGTTGAGGAGCGTCTTCGTGTTGACGAGGGTCTTTCCCGTTATGATTTAGGTAGAGAAAAATTCCTTGAGCGCGTTTGGGGTTGGAAGGACACTTACGAAGCAAGAATTACAGGTCAGCTCAAGAAGCTCGGTGCTTCTTGTGACTGGACTCGTCAGAGATTTACTATGGACGAGGGCTGCTCACACGCAGTTCGCGAGGTTTTCGTAAATCTTTATAACAAGGGTCTTATCTACCGCGGCTACAGAATTATCAACTGGTGTCCTCGTTGCCTTACTGCTCTATCTGACGCAGAGGTTGAATACAAGGATATGCCTGGGTCTTTCTGGCACATCAAATATCCTATCAAGGGTGAGGATGGCTACGTTGAGGTTGCTACAACTCGTCCTGAAACAATGTTCGGTGATACAGCAGTTGCAGTTAACCCCGAAGACGAAAACACAAAGCACCTTATCGGCAAAACACTCATTTTGCCCATCGTTAATAGAGAAATTCCCGTTATCGCAGACGATTACGTTGAAATCGGCTTTGGTACAGGTTGCGTTAAGATTACTCCCGCGCACGACCCCAATGACTTCCTTGTTGGTCAGCGCCACGATCTTGAGCAGATCAAGGTTATGAATGACGATGCAACAATGAACGCATACGCAGGCAAATACGAGGGTATGGACAGATATTCCTGCAGAAAGGCACTCGTTGCTGACCTTGAGGAGCAGGGTTATCTTGTAAAGACAGTTCCCCACGATCATAACGTTGGCGTTTGCTATCGCTGTGGAACAACTGTTGAGCCCCTTACAAGCGATCAATGGTTCGTTAAGATGAAGCCCCTTGCACAGCCCGCAATCGAGGCAGTTGAAAGTGGCGACATCAATTTCATTCCCGAAAGATTTTCAAAGAATTACTTTAACTGGATGAACAACATCCTTGACTGGTGTATCTCCCGTCAGCTTTGGTGGGGACATAGAATTCCCGCATTCTACTGCGACGATTGTGGCGAGATGACAGTTTCTAAAGAGGATATCACAACCTGTCCTAAGTGTGGAAAGCCCGTTCGTCAGGACGAGGACGTTCTTGATACTTGGTTCTCCTCTGCCCTTTGGCCATTCTCAACTCTCGGTTGGCCCGAAAGCACTGAGGATCTTGCAAAATACTATCCCACAAACGTGCTCGTAACAGGTTACGATATTATCACATTCTGGGTTTCTCGTATGATCTTCTCAGGTCTTGAGCATATGGGCAAAAAGCCATTCTCTACAGTATTCATTCACGGTCTTGTTAGAGATGCGCAAGGAAGAAAGATGTCCAAGTCCCTTGGAAACGGTATCGATCCCCTTGAAATTATTGATAAATACGGTGCTGACGCACTCCGCTTTGCACTTGCAACGGGCAACTCACCCGGAAATGATATGAGATTCTCCGACGAAAAGATTGAAGCGGCAAGAAACTTTGCTAATAAGCTCTGGAATGCTTCTCGTTTCGTTAGAATGAACCTCACTATCGATGAAATCAATCTTCCCGAAGAAAGCAAACTTGCACTTGAGGACAAGTGGATTCTTGATAAGTTCAACGAGCTTACAAAGAGTGTTGTTACTAACCTTGACAACTTTGAGGTTGGCGTTGCGCTTGCAGAAATTTATTCTTTCACTTGGGATATCTTCTGCGACTGGTATATTGAACTTGCAAAGGCAAGATTCAATGAAAAGGAAACTGAAGCAAATCTTGTTTGTCAGAACGTTATCGCATACGTTTTGAACGGAACACTTAAGCTCCTTCATCCCTTTATGCCCTTTATTACAGAGGAAATTTATCAGGCACTTCCCCATACTGCAGAAAGCATTATGATTGACAAGTATCCTGAATTTGATGCTTCTCTTTGCTACCCTGCAGATGCAGAAAAGATGACAAAGATTATCGATGCAATCACAGCTATCCGTACAAGAAGAAGCGAGATGAACGTTCCTCCTTCAAAGAAAGCAAAGGTATTTATCGAAACTAAATACACCGATATTTTCGGTGCATCTAGCGAAGCATTCTTCGTTCGTCTTGCGTCTGCAAGTGAGCTTTGCGTTTCCGAAAAATTCGGTGACGAGGTAAGCGCGGATAACTCCGTTCAGATTATTACCGACGCAGCTACAATCTATCTTCCCCTTGCCTATATCATCGACTTTGAAAAGGAAAAGGCAAGACTTGAAGGCGAAAAGAAACGTCTTGAAGGCGAAATCGATAGAATTGTAAGAAAGCTTTCAAACGAGGGCTTCGTTGCTAAAGCACCTGCTGCCGTTGTTGAGGGCGAAAAAGCAAAAATGGCAAAATATCAAGAAAATCTTGACGGTGTTCTTGCTGCTCTTTCAAAATTTAACTAAACATCTTATCAATCCAAGCCCTCGGGCTTGGATTGAATTTATTTGACATTATGGATTATTTAAATTATAGACAACTTTATCTTTCACAACAAGAAGAAACAGTTATATATCTCGGTTATCATCTTAAACTTACAAAAAGCGAATATAAAATATTAAAAGTAATTATGCAAAAGCCAAAGAATCCTATCTCCGCCGAGCAAATTGCAATACTTAGCGGGCTTGATTGCAACAAGGAAAACATAGTTTATCACATTTCAATGATAAATTCCAAAGCAAAAGTAATAGGAAATCGCATTTTGATAAAAAATATTGCTAAAAAGGGATATTTTTTGAACGATAAAATGTAAAAATTCTTGACAACTTTTATATAATATGCTATAATACTCGTGTAAATTGTGTAAATTTTTATTCGTTCGTTTATTTTGTTATTTTAATCGTTTATATACAGAAAGGACTCAAGATGGAAATTGCAATTATAGCTCACGATATGAAAAAAGAACTTATGACACAATTCTGCATCGCATATTGCGGAATTCTCAGCAAGCACAACCTTTGTGCAACGAGCATTACTGCAAAATATATCTCAGATGCAACCGGTCTTAAGATTGAAAAATTGCTTACCGGCGAACACGGTGGTGAACAGCAGATCACTTCCCGTCTCGCTTATAATGAAATAGATCTTCTTCTTAACTTTAAGGATACTCGCTCATCCTCTGCCTATAATGAGGAAGAAGCCGAAATGATGAGAATGTGTGACCTTCACAATATTCCCGTTGCAACAAATATCGCAACTGCGGAAATTCTCGTTCAGGCGCTTGACCGCGGCGACCTTAACTGGCGTGAGGTTTATAACCCCCGTTCAGAATATAATAGAAAGAGAAACGGTCTTATCTAAATAATTTAAAATGCAAGGGACACGTTCCTCTGCACGTCTTGTTCAGAGAGAGGATGATTTGCTGTGACATCCTTCAAGATAGCAGTTGTAATACCACCCGTGCGTCACGTTGAATACATTTTGAAGTTAAAACTTCGGGTGGAACCGTGCGAATTTGTTTGTCGCACCCCGAATGGCTTTTGCCATTTGGGGTGTTTTTGTTTTGAAGTTACAAAGTCAAATTGGTCGCTTTTGAAAAAGCTCCGCAAAACTTTTTGTAGAGCTACGCCCAATAGCCGTATAGTTTGAGCAGAGTCCACAGACTCCGCGCAACGCACGTGACTCACTTCTTCGCGCTCGTCACAAATGTTTTCATCGCACAAGTGCGATAAAAACTGCGCCTTGCTACACTGCACATAGAGTTTTTATG
>JAGBYG010000144.1 GCA_017628875.1 Clostridia bacterium | reverse complement strand
CCTAAACTCCTCTACAAATCAAAATTTCAATACAAATTCCATTATCACGCACAATCCAAGTAAATTTTAGAAAATCAAGCCATCGGTTTGATTTTTTAATATTTACGTCGAGTCAGCACTAACCCGAACGATTGTTTTGCTCCGCTTTTACAAAAGCGGATGCCTGCGCGGCACGAGCGCCTTGCTTTTTGTAACTATTATTTCTTAATCAAATCGCAACCAACGTACTTGCGAAGAACCTCGGGTACTACAACGCTTCCGTCAGCGAGCTGATTCTGCTCAACGAGCGCAGGAAGAACACGGCTTGTAGCTAGACCTGAGCCGTTAAGAGTGTGCATAAATTCTACGCGACCATCAGCGCGACGAACACGCATCATACCGCGACGCGCCTGGTAATCGCGTGCATTAGAAACGGAAGAAACTTCCTTATATCCGTTCATTGAAGGAATGTTGATTTCGATATCGTAAGTTCTTGCCATGGATGCGGAGCAGTCCTCTGCCGCAAGCTTAACTGTTCTGAAGTGGAAGCCAAGGCCTGCAACAAGTGCCTCTGCCTTTTCAACGAGCTCGTCAAACGCTTCGTCACTCTTTTCGGGGAGTGTGAACTGGAACATTTCAACCTTGTTAAACTGATGTCCGCGAACCATACCTCTTTCGTCGGAACGGTAAGAACCTGCCTCACGTCTGAAGCAAGGAGTATAAGAGAAGAGCTTTTTGGGAAGGTCTGCCTCTGTCAAAATCTCGTTTCTGTAAAGAGATGCAAGAGCAGCTTCTGCTGTGGGAAGCATGTATCTTGAGCGATCGTCAACGGGATTGGCAATCTTAAATACCTCGTCAGCGAATTTGGGGAACTGACCTGCAGTTACGCCGCACTCGTATTCGAGCATATGGGGGGGCAAAATAAGCTCGTAGCCGTCTGCCCAGTGTGTATCGATGAAGTAATTGAGCAACGCCCACTCAAGACGTGCGCCCATACCACGATAAATCCAGAATCCGCTACCGGAGAGCTTTGTGCCTCTCTCATAGTCGATAAGACCGAGATCTGTGCAAAGATCAACGTGGTTTTTGGGTTCGAAATCGAACTTGTGGGGCTCACCGAAATAACGGATGGGTTCGTTGTTCTCTTTTCCGCCGGGCTTCAAATCGCGGTCAGGAAGGTTGGGAAGGCCGAGAAGAACGCCCTGAAGCTGTACGTCAACTTCTTTAAGCTCCGCATCAATTTCCTTTGAACGCGCGCCGAGCTTCTTCATTTCAGCAAAAATCGCATTAACGTCCTTGCCTTCTTTCTTGTACTGAGGAATGAGCTTGTTAACTCTGTTCTGCTCTGCCTTGAGAGCTTCTGTTTCAGAAATAAGTACTCTTCTCTTTGCGTCAAGCGCCAAAATCTGTTCAATTTCTTCTTTTGCGTCCTTTCCCTTCATTGCAAGACGGGCGATGACTTCATCGGGACACTCTTTAATATATTTAATGTCAAGCATATCTGTTTCTCCTTTAGATTATAACGAACATTTGTTCTTTTTCTTATATATTCTCAAAAATTTCTGCACCGCAAACGCGTGAAAGCAAGGTTTCGAGGTCTTCGTCGGTGTCAAAAGTGATTTCAACCACTCTCTTTTTTGCATTGTTTACAATTTTAACCTTTCTGCCAAGCGTTTCGCGAGTTCTCTTTTCAAGCT
>JAGBYG010000143.1 GCA_017628875.1 Clostridia bacterium | reverse complement strand
TCTTCCGAATTGCTTTTGAAAAAGGAAAACGGGCAATCGTTTGTTCGTCTTTTGCAAATCATAACGCATCCGTCTACCTGAAAAATATTCGTGATAGAACTGAGGATAAGAAATGAAACTCTCACACAAAATTGTTGAAAAAATTAAGAGCGCGGGCAGTCCCGACGAGGTTTTGGCAATTGACAAGGAATGCAACGTGGAGATGACTCCCGACGAGGCAAAAAGCTATTTTGAGCAGATAAATTCCCACGAGCTTGACGAGGATCTTCTCGTTAACGTGTCGGGCGGTTGGATTATTATGGATGAATCTGCGAAAATCGAAGAAAAAGAGCAGAAAAGCGGATGCAAGTAAATGCAAAATGCAGAATTAAGGATATCAATTATGATAAATATAAACGCAGAAATGATCAAAAAGGCAAAGACGGCAAAATCTGCCGATGAGCTTTTGAAAATCGCAAAAGAAAATGGAATAAATTTGACTTTCGATGAGGCGAACACCTACTTTGCACAGCTTAATTCCACAAGCGATGAGCTTTCTGATGACGAACTTGTCAACGTGTCGGGTGGATGCAATAATTCTTCCGGTAAAGAAGATAACGACGATTACGAAGACAAAAACCAGTGGCTGATTTTTTCAAAAATATAATGCGTAAAGCGCACTGTTTTGCATTTATTTAAGGAACTATGAATTACATTTTAAACCCCAATATCGCTCTGCGCTCGTGGTGGCGCGTGCCCTATGCTTATTATGTAAAGGGACAAGCCAGTGCGCAGAAGCTGACAAAAGATGAATTTGAATTGCTCTCACTTTGTGATGGGCAAACTGATATTAATGATAGCGAGCTTTTGCAAAAGCTCGTTAACATGACAATGATTTCTCCCTGCGAAAAAGGGGAAAAAGCTCTCGACCCTTGGCAGAAGATGGTTTGCGACAACCGTTATTTTCCTGCAATGAACTTGATGATAACGGGCAAGTGCAACTATAATTGTCTGCATTGCTTCAACGCATCGGACAATTCACCCTTGATGGCTGAATTTTCCCTTGAAGAAGCCGAGAAGCTTCTCGACGAAGCGCAGATGTGCGGCATCAACGCTTTTACAATTACAGGCGGCGAGCCTATGTGCCACAAGGACTTTTTGCCTATCATTGAGGGTATCTACAAGCGCGGAATGTTCGTTGAGGAGCTGAACACCAACGGCTTTTACATAAATCAAGCTATGCTTGACCGAATGAAAGAGATTGGATGCAATCCGCTTGTAAAGATTTCCTTTGACGGTCTTGGTCATCACGATTGGCTAAGAAACCGCAAGGGGGCTGAGGAAGATGCTCTTCGTGCTATAAAGCTCTGCGTAGAAAACGGCTTCCGTGTAAAAGCGCAGACTAACGTACATCGAAAAAATATCGAATCTATTCTCGCAACAGCTCGTCTGCTTGACGAAATGGGCGTTAAGGAAATGAGAATCATTCGCACTACAGAGGTTCCTCGTTGGAATGAGAACGCAAAAGGCGCAACCCTCGACCTTGACGAGTATTTTGATAAGATGCTCGACTTCGTGAGGGAGTATATCTCCGAAGAGCACAAGATGACCATTGATATTTGGCAGTTTATGACCATCTTCCCGAGAACAAAGAGTTTCGGACTCCGTGCGGTTGCCTGCTGCGAGGGCGAGTATAGGCCTACACGTCCCGTATGCCCCGGAAACCGTGGTATGATTGCCGTGGCTGCAAATGGAAACGTATTCCCGTGCTTGCAGATGTCGGGCTACTACGAGGCAAGAAATGATATTCTTGGTAACGTAAAACAGTCGGGACTCAGACCCATCCTGCAGATGGGACGATACCTTGCAGAGGTCTGCACAACTGTTGGCGAGCTTGCCGAAAAGAATGAAGAATGTCGAAATTGTCCCTATTTCAAGCATTGCGCCGCCGGATGCCGTGCGGTTGCTCTGACTCTGACAGGTGATAAAATGGGCGTCGATCTTTCCAAGTGCTTGTTTTATAAAAAAGGTTATTACGAAAAGGTCGTACATACAATGGGCGA
>JAGBYG010000142.1 GCA_017628875.1 Clostridia bacterium | reverse complement strand
GACGAGCGCGAAGAAGTGAGTCACGCGAATTGCGCGAAGTCTGTGGCCTTAGCACAAACTTTAGACCTGTTGGGCAAAGCGCCACAAAAGTTTTGCGGAGCTTTTTCAAAAGCGACCCTTTTTATCTTTGTATCTTCTCCCCCATAAATCCCAATTTACCTATATAACTATAGTCGAGATTTTTTTTAAAAGTGTAATGATTTTTCAAAAAATATAAAAAACAACAAAAAATGCAGAGTCGGACATTAAAGCACTCGACTCTGCGTATTTTTTACATATCAAAGCTATTAATTTTTCTTGTTACGTAGTTAAGCATTCTGCGTTGAATATAGCTTGCGTTTTCATCAAGGAAGGCAGCTGCTTCACCAACACAACTTTCACCTGTGAGGCGGTACATATTGAGCGTTTTTGCAAGCTCATCATCACCATTCTTAACCAAGCACTCCTGAAGGTCTGAGAAGTCCACATCGGGAAGCTCGAAAAACATCTTCCAAACCTTTTTGCTGCGCTGCACCTGAAGGTCTGAAAGCATTTTGTACGCAAGAAGCACCTTAAATGCGCCGTCCTTACCGAACACCTCCTGCTCGCCTGAAAATACGCTGTTCTTCCAAAGCGCAACGGGTGAACCGAAAGCATCAATAATAAAGTGATTCATCTGCTTATCAATAATCTCAAACGTGAGGTCGTCAAGCGCGATGGCATTTCTCTTTCCGTCTGCATTGAGAAAATAGTTTAAGGGCTTTTTGCCTGATCCATACTTACTGGGAGTAACCTTAAAGGTATCCATATATGCAAGGTATGCGATAAGCGCCGCAAGAATAAGGAACAAAATTGAAACCAAAAGAAGAATTACTTTGGTTAATGGAGTAGTCGTTTTGAAGGAAAAACTAGCACAAAGTACAACAAGCACGAGCGAAACACCCGAAACCGACCACAAAAGTACGTTTAATATTTTATCTGTTTTCATAATACCTCTCCGTAATATCTAATAAATGTCAAATTATATATTACCACAAATATTTGCTTTTTTCAATAGGATTTTAGAATTTTATGTCATTTTAAGTCATATTTTTTGTAATTGACGTCAAAATAAATTTTCATCCAATCCATATATTTCTCATAATCAGATAAAAGAAATGTTTCTACGTCTGCAAAGGACGTTTCGCACTCGTCTTTAAGATAGATAAATATCTCAAAATTCCCTTTAACCTCGCGTCCTTCCGAGCCGACAATCAAATAATCGCTATCATTTATATACTCAGCAAACGCACGAGATTCCTCAAGATAAGTATTAAAATACGGCTTGCCGATATAGGTCATTCTTTCCTCTCCGTTTTTATAGCTTAAAACATAGCTTGGGTGCGTGTAATTCTCTGTGTATGCCCTATCACTCAAAACAAGCTCACCTGAAAGGACTCCCAACGTTTCGTTTGCATTGTAGATATATGCGTCCACTCCCTCTTCAGAAAGAATACGCACGATGCTTCTCATATTCAAATCCTCTTTATCATTTTGAGGCATAGGAAGAAACATAGCGCGAATTTTTTGTGTCCTTGCAAGACGTTTTAACGAAATAACATACTCTGAATGATAATGAGTAATCACAATACCGTCAATTTCTGTAAAGCAATTCTCTTTTGCTAAAGCTACACCCTCATAAAGATTACCAAACGAGCCGTCGGACATATCGCAAATATAAACACCCTCGTTCGAGGAAAGCACTATCCCATCCCCAACATAGTATTCCGAGCGAACAAAATCCGAACGCGAGCCATTATAGAGTAAAATACTAACACACATTAAAATCACAAAAATTACACTCGGAACAAATATAGTCCACTTTCGACCAAGGCAAATGGCAAGCATAACCATAAACGCAATAAAAAGCCCCCACACAAGCACACTGCTCGCAGGATAAAGAAGGGATAGCATCACGTTTTCGGTATTGGCAATAAATGATACAAGCGATGTCATTATATTTCCAACAAGCCCTGCAAGAAAACTGAATATAGGATATATGAAAAGCACTCTTGCAAACAGGAGTGTAATAAGGGCGAGTATCATAAACACTTCACACACAAATCCCATAAAAATATTGCTAACAAAGGTTGCGAGTGACACCTCACCAAAGCATATCATAACCACGGGCAAGGTACAAATAAACACACATAGTGACGATATTCCCACCACTGCGAGCTTATAAACCAAGTATTTTGCAAAGCCAACAAGAGTTTTATCGGATTTGTATCCCGAAAGCTTCAATTTTTTGCAAATTATAGTCGAACAAATAACTCCAAAGGTGGACAAGAACGAAAGCTGTAGCTCAACGTCAAGTACAGCACTCGGCTTTAAAAAAACTATTACCGAAACTGCTGCAAAAAGCGAGGTCATAATGTCACGTTTCCTTTGCAAAAGCAAGGATATATACATCACCCAAAGCATAAGCATCGAACGGCACGCAGAGAGAGCAAAGCCGGTCAAAGCTATGTAAAACAAAGAGATTAAGCCAAGTAAAACGATTCTGAATTTCGCAGGAATAAGGCATTTTTTCAAAATCCATTCCAAAATGCCGACAAGAATAGCAACGTGCAAACCACTGAGCGCCAAAAGATGATAAACTCCTGCGCGCTTAAAATCGCGGAGTATATCGTCAGAGAGCAAATCGCGGTTGCCAAGCAAGAGCGCACTTGCAAGCGAGCCATTTTTAGTCCCCATCGTCGCTCTTAACGTAGCAGACAATCTTGAGTTTAAATCAGAAAACACAAGCGGTACTCTAAATTCCTCCTCAAGCAATTCTATTTCGGCATTCGATTTTATGACACAAGCCAGCGGATAGTCATAGGCGTTGTTATTTCTTAAATAATGCGCGTTGCGATAGCTCTCAGTTCGGATTATTTTTCCCTCGAATGCAACGAAATCCCCGCGTTCAAGTTCGGGATTATACTCGGCAACGAGAATCAAATCAAATTTTTCGCTTTTGCCGTCAAGATTTTCAACTCTTAAAATATACTCACTTGCATATTCTTCTCTTGATGCCACCTCAAGAATATACCCCTCCAAATAATGCTCGCCACCAAACTTCTCTATTTTTTTATTATTTGAAATAATCAACGAGCGCGAACAAAAAGCACCCAAAAGTGCCGCAAAGAGCAACCCCAAAGCGACCAAGTTAATGTTTGGTGTTTTTTTGCCTTTTTTTCGCAAAATAGTCCAAAATATCGCAAGAAAAAAGCAAAAAGCACCTAAAAATATTAAATTTTTAAAATCGAATAAAATCCCCGAAAACATTAGGAAAATCAAGGAAAACCACACAAAATACAGCTTTGAAAATACTCTCATTTTTATCCTTTTGAAATTTTTTTAAAATAAATTGTTGACAAACGCAAAAAAACTATGTATAATAGTTAAGAACGAGCTTAATTAATGCATATTTTTAGCATAAATATTTAAGTTCATCACATGACTAAGACACAGAATTTAAGGAGATTATTATGTTTGAAAAAGTAAAACAGATTCTTATGGAAGAGCTTGGAGTTGAGGAAAGTCTCATTACTCTTGACGCTGAACTCACAAATGACCTCGGTATTAACTCAATCGAGCTCGCTGACCTTGTTATGATTTGCGAAGACAAGTTCGACATCGAAATCGATGACGAAAACATCGGTCAGTTCGTTACAATTCGTGACGTTGTTAACTATCTCGAAACACTTTAATCAAAACTAAATATCAAAATGAAACGGTCTGTATTTACCCTTGTGTAACACAGACCGTTTTATTTTTTATTTTTCCTTTTTTGCCCTTCTCTCTTTAAAAAAGCTTGAAAGAAGCTCGTGACTTTCATCGGCAAACGGTCCTTCTTCTGTTGCCACCTTATATAAAAGCGGATAAGCATTTAAATCTAAAATACTGCCAAGCGCACCCGAACGCAAATCTCTCAAGGCAAAGCAGACCTTACCAATTCGAGCATTCAAAATCGCTCCCGCACACATCGAGCACGGCTCAAGGGTAACATACATTTCGCAATCGGAAAGCCTCCATCTGCCAAGCTTTTCAGAAGCTCTTTCAATGGCAAGCATTTCTGCGTGGGCAGTTGCTCTGCCCGTCAGCTCCCTCTCATTATACGCTTCAGCTATAATTTCGCCATCTCTAACGACCACCGCCCCAACGGGAACGTCACCGTTTTGATAAGCGATTTTTGCGTTTTCAAGGGCTCTTAACATAAATTTTTCTTTCATAAAATCACACTCAAATAAACGTAATAAGACATAATTGCAACACAATAAATAACGAAAATTACCATTCCGAAGGAGAAAAATCCCGAAATTCGTTCACTAACACTCAAAGAAAGCACTTCGTTACCGTTTTCGTCGGACTTCATTTCGATTTTCTTGCCCAATGTAATTTTGTGCTTTTTAATAAATGCAAGAAAGCCGACACAAGATAATAATCCAATGAGCAAGGTTATCGTATCCGTTAATGAAATATAGGTTTCATAAATAAGCGGTGATGAATTCTGATATAGAATTTCACCGATTACGGAAATGGAATTATTAACAAAATGAAGCAAAATCGGTGCTAAAATGCTTTTTGTTTCAACGTATAGCCAACCAACGAAAAGTCCTGCCACAAAGGTATAAAGAATCTGCTCAATATTGGTGTGCATAAGTGCAAAAAGCACAGCGCTTACTACTACCGCAGTTCCCTTTCCGTAAATTGCAAGTGAACGGCAAACAGTTCCTCTAAACAAAAGCTCCTCAACAAGCGCGGGAATTATTGCGTAGGAAATAAAGTAAATTATAATTTGATATGGATGTTTTAGTTCCACATACCATAACATTTCGCTTGAAAATTTTGAATAATCCGTAAACAAATTAACCAAAAAGTAATTAACAAATGATGAACCGTATATAAATACAAGTCCCATACCAAACAAAATTATGGTGTATAGGGGCGATTTTTTGTCGCTTTCCTTGGGCTCATAAATCTCTTTTTGTGAATATTTATTCATTTTATAGAATAAAACCACAGGCAAAACGAAGGATAAAAAATATACAACGCACTCCAAAAGAAGATATGCCACGTCAGGTATGTTTTTAATAACATTTAAGAACCTTGAAAGTAACAAAAGCAACCCTTGGTTAAGGAGCATCACAAATGCGATGCGGTTGATTAATGAAACGTAAATATCTTTACTTTGCTTTGCCACGGTTACTCCCCTATCTCATAAGACACGATATTATCCTTAACAAAAACAATATCGTGGTCTTTGATGTAAAACCTTGGAACGCGCTCGCCTATGGCACATATCATTTCGTAACCAATCGTGCCATTATTTTTCGCAAGCTCATCGGCGGTGATTGTTTCGCCCTTATCCGTACCGATAAGTGTTATATAATCGCCCTCGCGCACACCCTTTACGTCAGTAACGTCAAGCATAAGCTGGTCCATACAAACTCTACCAACAATGTTTACTCGTTGACCGCGGATAAGCATCTGCGTGCCGTTTTCGGCATTGGATCGCCAAAATCCGTCAGCATAACCAACAGGAGCTGTTGCAATCTTGGTTTTCTTATCTGCCGTGAAGGTACAGCCGTAGCTCACAGTATCGCCCTGCTCTATCTCTTTTATCATTGAAATTACTGATTTCAAGCTCATAACAGGAGTAAGCTCCTCGCATCCGCGCACCTTGCTTGAGGGCGCAACTCCGTAAAGCACAACACCCACGCGCACCATATCAAGATGGTATTCGGGATATTCAAAGGTTGT
>JAGBYG010000141.1 GCA_017628875.1 Clostridia bacterium | reverse complement strand
GCGTTAAACGAGAACAAAACAATCGTGAGAATGGGGATATAAAGTATTGCAAAAATAATGCAAAGATAAATTCTAGACGCATATTTTTTCATGGTATGATACCTCCCTCGCTTTCCTCGGTGAAGTAATTCATCACACCAAGGGATATAAGGATAAGCACCATCATTACGAGTGAGATAGCCGCGCCCACATTGTATGCGCCTGTTACAAACTGACGCTCAATCGTGTCACCGATAAGCTCAAACGTACCTCCACCGAGCTTTTGAGAAATATAGAAGGTGGAAATTGATGGAACGAATACCATCGTTACACCCGAAATAATTCCAGAAAGAGAGAGGGGGAGAATCACCTTTGTCAAAGTTTGAATTGTGTTGCAACCAAGGTCACTTGCAACCTCCCACATATGCTTGTCTATTTTAGAAACGCAAGTATAGATGGGAAGCACCATATAGGGCAGGAAGTCATATACCATACCGAATATAACCGCGCCTTTTGTTCCAACTATGTGGAAATTTGTTCCAAGAAGCGAATTGATAAATCCACCGTCATCAAGAAGTGCCATTAAAGAGTAGGTTCTGATGAGAAGGTTTGTCCACATTGGGAGCATAAGAAGCATAATATAGAACTTCTGGTGCTTGGGGTTGCTTCTTGCTATTATGTATGCAAGCGGATATCCAATCAAAAGACAGATAAACGTTGCTATAACTGAAAGCTCTATTGAAAGTCCGAAAATTGACACATAATCACGAAGCGAGCTTACGTTTTCAAGGGTGAATGCACCCTCGGGGTTAGTGAACGCATATGCAATTACAATCAATAACGGAAGGACTATGAATAGGATTGCCCAAAATATATGGGGCGCTGCCGCAATAGAGCTCATAAATGATTTTTTGTTTTTCATTATTTATGACCATAGCCCGCGTGGGCTTCCTTTACTTAGGAATTGCAGTAGTGAGTTAAGGGATAAAACTCAATTAAAATTCTTCGGCGCTTTCTACGTCTGAAAGCATATCAAGCTCGTCAGAGAAGGACGAGTAGTCACCAAACATACCTGAATACTTGGATTTCTTCATAATATGAATTGCATCGGGCTCGATATAAAGACCGATGAATTGATCGGGAGCTACATAGTCGGTAGATTGGATCATCCACTTAAAGCCCTTGATGTCAACGATAATCTCGTAGTGAACTCCCTTGAACGTCACTGCAGAAACCTGACCTGTGAGCATACCTTTTTCGGGCTCAACGACGTCAACGTCCTCGGGGCGAACAACAACGTCAACCTGCTCGTTTTTATCAAATCCTTTGTCAAGACAGTTAAATGTGTGTCCTGCAAAGCGAACGCTGTAGTCCGAGAGCATAACGCCGTCGATGATATTACTTTCGCCAATGAAATCTGCAACAAAAGCGTTCTTTGGCTCGTTGTAAATATCGGTTGGCGTACCAATCTGTTGAATTTCACCGTCCGCCATAACAACTATTGTGTCGGACATCGAAAGAGCTTCCTCTTGGTCGTGGGTAACGTAAATAAACGTGATACCAATGTTTTGCTGAATATTTTTAAGTTCAACCTGCATATCCTTGCGGAGCTTTAAGTCAAGCGCGCCAAGGGGTTCGTCAAGAAGAAGAACGCGGGGGTGAGAAATAAGCGCACGCGCGATGGCAACTCGCTGTTGCTGACCGCCTGAAAGAGTGCTTACGCTCTTGTTTTCAAATCCCGAAAGGGCAACCATTTTAAGCATTTCGGTTACTCTTTCTTTTATTTCATCTTCATTCTTTTTCTTTAATCTAAGGGGGAAAGCAATATTTTCATAGACGTTGAGGTGGGGGAAAAGCGCGTATTTTTGGAAAACTGTGTTGATATGTCTTTTATTGGGGGGAAGATCATTGATTTCCTTGCCTTCAAAAAGAACCGTTCCCTCATCGGGTGTTTCAAATCCACCGATAATACGCAAGGTTGTTGTTTTTCCGCAACCTGAAGGGCCGAGAAGGGTAACAAATTCCTTATCTCTAACATAGAGATTAATGTCATTAAGCACCGTTTCTCCGTCATATTGCTTACATATATGCTTAAGGTCAACGACTTTAGTGTCGGTGTAAGTTACTTTTGGTTTTACTATGTTGCTGTTATTTTCTTTCATTCCGCATAATACTCCTATGTAAAAATATTTTGGGAATGGGGAATAAGTCATAAAAAACTCATTCTTATCCATCATAGCACATATTGTAGCAGATATGAAGATAAATTGCAATAGGTTTGAGAAAAAAAGTCGAAAAAAATCGGCAAAAATCAAGAAAATTTTGGATTATCCGTAAGCAACTTTGAAAAAATCAAAAAAACACTTAAAATGCTCATAAAATCTCTTAAAAACTCGTGAAATCTCTGCTTTTTGTATCGAAAACGAAGCATTTTGCAAAGAAAATCGAGCAAAAAACGAGCATCGGAAGTCCTGCGGAAATTTTTATTACCAGATACACGGAAAAAATCCAAAACACGAACAGAGTAAAAAATGAGGTCAAGCGAAGGATTTTTAGAGCAATATCAAGCGAAAAGCACTTGCAAACAAAACAAAAAAGCATTCGTCCGCCGTCAAGCGTGGCAAGGGGAATAAGATTGAATATCGTGAGCGAAAGAGAAATGAAAACAAAGGAGAGCAAAAATTCCTTAATGAATGGTTCGCCCGCATATTTCGTTGCAAACGGAAGCACAAACGCAAAGCCTAAAAATCCCCCAAGCGGACCCCCAAAGGCAAGTAAAAATTCGTCGCGGTACGAAGGCTCGTGCGCAGTTTCTATTCTTGCGCCGAGTATTGATAATCGAAAGCATTTTATTTTGATTTTTAGCGCGCGCGCAACAAAAACATGCCCAAGCTCGTGCACGATTATCGCGCAAAGCAGAGGGAGAAAAAACTCGCCTTGAAATTGAATTAAAAATACAACCCAAATCAAACATAAAGGAGAGATTTTTATTTTGTTCATGGATTTATCACCTTTCATTGTGCTTTGAATTTTGATTTGTCGGGGAGTTAGTTTGAAACAAGAAAGGAGAACTCCCTCCGTCTTTGCCGAAGGGCAAAGCCACCTCCCTCTGCGGAAGGAGGCTCTGTAAGATATTCCATCGCGTGTAGCCGTGAAGTGTGATAAAATTTTATAATGCCTTGTAATGTCTAATAATTTGAACTATATGGCTACATACGAAAGATCGCCTTAGCGAAGGCTCCTTCCGCAGAGGGAGCTCCCGCGTGAGCGGGTGAGGGAGTTCCTCATTT
>JAGBYG010000140.1 GCA_017628875.1 Clostridia bacterium | reverse complement strand
TTTACTTAACTAACTATTCGATAAATCAAAATTTGAAGCACAACAAAACGGCGGGCTTTCCCGCCGTTTTGTATTATCATTTTCATTTCGCATCAAATCGTTCGCAAACTTTAGTTGGCACGTTTTTGCCCGACGTGATTTCGGAAATTCTGTGCGTGATTTCATCGGCAAATCGCGCTTTCACGGCAAATTGCACCGAAACGCTGTCGGAATAATCCGTATTGTCGATTATCGCATCGTATCTTTCAAACTCAAGTCCGATTCTTTGGTAATCGGAATACGAGCAATCCACCTTTAACACAACATAATTTTCAAACTGTGCCACTCCTGCCGCTTCAACCGACATTTTTGCACCTTGCGAATAAGCGTGAACAAGCCCTCCCGTACCAAGCAAAGTACCGCCAAAATAACGAGTAACCACCACGCAAACATCGTCAACACCGCTTTTTACAAGCATATCAAGAATTGGCTTGCCCGCCGTTCCCTGCGGCTCACCATCGTCGGAATAGCGACACAAAATTCCGCCCTTCATCACATAGCCATAGCAATTGTGGGTTGCGTCTTTGTGCTTTTCCTTGATTTTCTTGACAAAAGTAAGTGCCTCGTCCTCGCTTGCCACATGCTCGCAGTACCCGATAAACACCGACTTCTTCTCCTCAAAACGAGCTTCGCCATAGCCCTTGACCGTTATATATACTTTTTCTTCTGCCATAGTAAGCTCCTTTCAAAAAGTTACAAGGTTAAAACTCTTCTTTTTCGAGAAAAAGAAGCAAAAAGCTTTTAATCACGCTTTATAAACAGATTTCGCGCAAATTGTTCCAACGAGCTGGAACAGATGATTTTTCTCCGATATCGAAAAATCTAATTTGCTACTGATAGCGCAAGAATATCGCTATCAAAAGTCGAGCGCACACACCAATCAATAAAAGTTTTTCGGGGTGTGGGGGCGGTTTTTCAAAAAAGCCCCGCATCTTTATTTTGTAACTTCCTAAAACTCCTCAACGTCTTGGGGTCTATTCACGTCATACTTTTTAAGCATTCCGCGGACCTTTTGGTCAACTGTTGCCACAACGGTCACGCCCTCATAGCCGTAGTCAACGCTCTCAACGGTTGCGTTTTTATAAAGGATATTAAGCGCGCCCTGCTCGGAGTTCGGGATAACGAATGTCACTTTAATCTTGCCTTGGTGAATAATCTCCTCCACCTTTTCAAGAAGCGTGTCAATTCCCTCTCCGCTCTTTGCTGAAATCGCGCAAACCACGCGATTGGGGTCTTCGTTGTTCGCAATATAGGACGGCAATTCGGAAGAAATTCCCAAATCGCACTTGTTATATACATAAATTGTGGGCTTTCCTGCCGCGCCAAGCTCTGCAAGAAGTGACTCTGTAACGTCAAGCTGCGCCCTCGCCTCGTCATCGTGCGCGTCAATAACTATCATCAAAATGTCCGCATAAACCGCCTCGTCAAGTGTCGATTTGAATGCTTTTACAAGGTGATGGGGCAATTTTCTGATAAATCCAACGGTGTCGGTAAGCAAAACCGTTTCACCGCAGGGCAATTTTAACTTTCTCGTTGTGGGGTCAAGAGTCGCAAAGAGCTTGTTTTCCGCCAAAATTCCCGCGTCCGTGAGAGTGTTCAAAAGCGTGGATTTACCCGCATTTGTATATCCAACAATCGCAATCTGCGGAATCTGACTCTTGTCACGGCTCGCACGCATCGTCATTCTGTTCTTTTCAAGTTCTTCAAGCTCACTTTCAAGCGCAACAATTCTGCGCTTCATATGACGACGGTCACTTTCGAGCTTACTTTCACCAGGTCCTCGCGTACCAATACCACCGCCAAGACGTGAAAGCTCCGTGCCCTTACCGATAAGTCGGGGCGCGGTATATCGAAGCTGAGCCAATTCAACCTGCAATTTTCCCTCACCCGTTGTCGCGTGGAGAGCGAAAATATCCAAAATCAACATAGAACGGTCAATAACACTAATGTCACCGCCAAGGTCATCTTCAATATTTCTTATCTGCGAAGGCGAAAGCTCCGCATCGAAAATCGCAAGCTTTATGCCATTATTTCGGCAAAGCTCTGAAAGTTCCCAAATCTTTCCGCTTCCGAGAAGCGTTCTTGGATCCGGAGTGTCCTTGTTCTGCACAAGACGTGCAAATTCCTCACCGCCCGCGGTGTCAAGAAGGCGAGCTAACTCGTCAAGCTCCTTTTCCACCTCGTCGGCACTTGTATCTCTTGTAACTATGCCAACAAGAACAGCTTTCGAGATATGTTCCTTGGCATCACTAAAATTTAACTGCATAAATATTCACCTCCAAATTTCACAAGCATTGACTTACTTGTATTTTCTTCATTAGGATATGATGAATCAATAAAAATTACTCTGCCTTTTTCATTCGTATCATTCAAAAGGTTGTTTTCTTCAAGGCGACGGCGCGTGTTAAGAGCCGTTCCAACACTTCCGTCAAAAATTTGCACGTTCTCACCAATAACAGACGAAATTTCCGACTTAACAAAGGGATAATGAGTGCATCCAAGCACCACCGCGTCAAGCTCTTCTTTCTTTAGGGGAGCAAGAAGCTCATCTAAAAATGCGTGAAGTCGCTCACCTTCTACCTCTCCGCGTTCCACAAATTCAACAAGACCGGGACACGCAAACGGAATAACACGCGCATCATCCTCAAATCGTTGTAATAAGAGAGAAAACTTTTCTTCCTTTAAAGTAAGCGGAGTCGCTAAAACAGCAACTGTTGGGCGCTCACAACACTTAACCGCAGGTTTTAAGGCGGGCTCAATGCCAATAATAATATCTTCGGGATATTTTTCACGCAAAGCAGCCACCGCAACACTCGTTGCCGTGTTGCACGCGATAACGAATGCCTTTATCCCCCCCGCTTTGAGCTTTTCATAAACGGAAAAGGTCAGCTCTCGTACACAACAAGCGCTTTTAATACCGTAGGGTGCGTTTGCGGTATCTCCAAAATATATGAAATTTTCGTGCGGCATCATATTAACAAGTTCCATAAGGACACTCACTCCGCCAACACCTGAATCAAACACCGCAATCGGTAAGATATTCTTTGTCATAAAGCACCTCAAAAAAACACAATAAGGGCAAGTATGTGCCTTATGCACACAGCTTGCCCATAGTTGCGAATGTACTAAATAGTATAAATTCTAAATTATCTTGCACTAGCCTGCAATCTCTTCTTGAACTTATCAACTCTACCGCCGGCGTCAACGAATTTCTGCTTACCGGTAAAGAAAGGATGACATTTAGAGCAAATTTCAACGCTTACATCTCCGCCCTTTGTGGACTTTGTTGTAACTGTTTCACCACAAGCACACTTAATTGTAACTTCTTCGTACTTAGGATGGATACCTGTCTTCATTTTATTTACACCTCACTTTTTAGCAAAATTAATCACATTGCATATGATTATAACACAATTATTTGAATTTTGCAATAGTTTTTTTGAATTTTTTTAAATTTTATTTTTAATTTCTTCTTTAAGCTGCAAAATAATCTTTTTTTCAAGCCGTGATATGTAGCTTTGAGAAATGTCAAGCTCGTCTGCAACCTCCTTTTGTGTCATCTCTCGCCTGCCAAAAAGTCCATATCTCATCTCAATAATTAATCTTTCCCTCTGTTCAAGCTTCATAACCGCATCTCGAATTATCTTTCGCTCCTCCTCCTTTTCAAGCTCATAGGATACTCCGTTCTCCTCGCTCCCAAGCACGTCGGAGAGAAGCAGCTCGTTTCCGTCCCAATCGACGTTCAGCGGTTCGTCAATGGAAAGATCCCCTCGCGTGCAGGAATTCTTCCTTATATACATAAGTATCTCGTTTTCGATGCAGCGCGCAGAATATGTTGCCAATTTTATGTTTTTGTCGGTGCGAAAGGTGTTTATCGCCTTGATAAGACCTATCGTGCCAATCGACACTAAATCCTCAATTCCGATGCCCGTGCTTTCAAATCGCTTTGCAATAAACACAACAAGACGAAGATTGTGTTCAATTAATTTGTCGCGCGCTACGGGGTCAAATTGCAGATTTTCAATGCACTCCGCTTCCTCCTCCTTTGAAAGTGGGGGAGGCAGGACGTCGGGGCCGTTGACGTAATAAATTCCCTTTTCCGCTCCACGCGACGAGATGCGAGCGAATAATAGTTTTATATTAAATATAAATATTTTTATTCTGTTCTTTGACATAATTCTCTCCATTATATTATAGTTTTATGATTGTTTTTATATGTGTTTGTTGGGTTTTCAATTATTTATATAATAGTTTCGTTAGATATTATGGCATCATATTCGCCAAGAGCTTCGGCAGGAAGCAATGCTATGTAAACGTCTAATTTCTTTCTTATTTTTCCATTTTTAAGTGTTACGTTTTTGAATTTCAATGCAGGCAAAAAAGCTCTGCCGGAGATTGCACGAGTTGGAACAATTCTCATTTTGTATTTTAACGAAAGTGTAGCATCATTGACATAACTATTATTAATTATTGCATCATATAAGGTTTTATCAAGAATGTTCTTGCATTTTTCTACACTTGCAAAGGCGACACTCTTTGCACTGATTGGCTCTGTAGCAAGATTGCCGCTATCCACCAACGCCCGAAGCTCGACTACTCCCTCATTATTTTCAATTTCAAGGATAACCACTTTTTTTGAAAATGAAGTTTTGAAAATTCTGCCTCCGCGCAAGGTAAACACCGAGCCAAGTATAGCAAGTAAAGCAAAAATCCAAACGTTAACCCCCTCGCCCGCGCTTTCAACTCCATTTAAGACGTCCATATTGTTGAAAAGTGAAAAAAGTGCAGTCATCATTCCTCCAAGAAGTGCAGAAACGAAAAAGTAAAGAAAAACCGCCTTAACAAATCCCCAAAACCCGTTTTTTCTTATACCGTAAGCCAAAACGCACATAAAAATCAGGACAAGCAGGTCAATTATAAATGCCGTTATTCCCTTTGCATTTAAAAACAGAGCCGCAACCGAATATGTACCCCCAACCGCAGACGCCAAAACGCAACGAAACGTGTTCATTTTTCTATGTAACAGTAAACACGAAAGATAAAAACATAAAAAATCCATACTGAAATTGATCAGAAATAGTAAATCTCCGTAAACTATCATTCCTATCTCCTTTCATTTTCAAATTTTGATTTAAAGGGGCGTTAGTTAAGTTAAGACCGCTCACGCCGCTTGGGCGCGCGCTTTTGAAAAAGCGCAGCAAAACAATCGCGTGGTTTAGTACTGATTTGACGTAAATTTTCGACAAAACACGAGTGTTTTATCGGTTCACTCTCTAAAATCCTCTTATGAAAATAAATTTTCAACGTGGATTTTACAGACCGAACTACGAAAACCACTCCATTTTGGATTGTTTTTCTAAAATTTCCTTTGTGTGTTCGCTCGACTT
>JAGBYG010000139.1 GCA_017628875.1 Clostridia bacterium | reverse complement strand
GATTACTGCATCAACAAACTCATTAACAAGTTCTTTAAGTGCAGGAATAAGCTCTGTTTCGATAATGTAGAGCGCTTCCTTGAGTGCAGGTATGATAACAAGCTCAGTTACGTCAATTCCTGCCTGGGCACAAAGTGCATAAATGTTTTCAAGGTGTGTGTAAAGATCATCTTCAAGTGCAAGAATCACTTTAACAAGACCTTCAACGTCTTTCGCAGAGTCATTTGCAAGAACGTCCTTGATTTCCTTAAGTGTTTCAATAAGAGCATCTATTTCTTTTTGGAGCTCTGCTTTGAATTCTTCGGTCATAGGACCGTTATCAGAAAGGTCAACCAATTCAAGACGAGCAACTACCTTTTCAAGAACAGATACCGCTACGTCAATATAACCTTCCTCGTCTGCGTATGCATAACCGTATTCGTATGCTTCATCATAATATTCAAGAATGAAATCAAGAACGATTTCAGCATTTTCTTTTGTGATATAACCTTCTTCGTCAAGAGTTTCATAAACTACAACGAAAATGTCGATTCTCTGCTCGTTAGTAAGGTCATCACGGCCAAAGATAACATCAACAACATCAACAACAATAGCAATAGCGTCATTGGTTGTGATTTCTTCACCGTTAAGGTAAGGAAGAACTACGCTGTAGATAAGGATGTTAATAAGCTGATCCTTTTCTTCCTCGCCCATAAGGCCCTCTGCATTAAGATTCTCATAAATCTTGCCCACAAGTGCTACAGCTTCGTCATATGCACCGCTTGTTTCGTCGTCAAGAATCTGGTTGTTGTCAGCCACATTCTTGATTTCATCAACAATCGCTGTTTTTACTGCAGGATCTGTGTTAGGATCGTCAAGAACTGTCTGAATTGCATTTGCGGATATCTTTTCAACAAGCACCGCCTGATCTACGCTTTCGCTGTTTTCAATGTCTGCAATTGCATTATCAACAACCTTGATAAGCAATTCATCATTGATCAATGCGCCTTCACCTGTGATGAGTTTTTCTACAGATTTCTTGTTTTCTTCGTTAAGATAATTTTCAGCAAGTACGCCTATGATTATTCTAAGAGCCTCAGGAGATGTTTCTTCTTCAGCTGACATTGTATAAACAGCTATGGGAAGTCTGTTCTTTACAAGCACGTTGTAAATGAAAATAACTGTGTCAAAAAGATCAACGTTATCATTCATAACTGATGTATACAAGTAATCTACTATGATAAGGGACTGTACATCAGAAATAAGACCCTTTTCATCGAGTGCTGCGTAAATTTCTTCAACTACTTCCAATGCTGAGCTGTATTCATCAAGGTATCCATTTTCCTTAAGAACGGAATAAACTGTTCCTAAAACTGCAACACTGTTTTCTACGCTTTCACTGTAAAGAACCAATGTTTCATAGATGAATGCGAATGTATCTTTTTCATCCTCGTCTGAGAATTCACCGTCAGCAATTGCTTCATATATATAATCTACGATTGCATAGGACTGTTCATCGGAAATAAGAGCTTCTTTATCAAGTGCTGCATAAAGGTCTTCAACCACTTCCAATGCTGTATACTCATTGAAATAATCGTTTGACTTAAGAATGGAATACACATTACCTACGATTTCAACTCTCTGACTTGCAGTAAGAAGAGGATTGCGTACCAAGGTTTCATATGCGTGCTGTGCGATTTCGGTTGTTTCCTTATCAGACAATGTATTGTCATTAAGGCGCACGTATGAATAAAGGATAATATCAAGTGTCTGTTCGTCTTTGATGTATTTCTGTGTATCAAGATATTCGTAAATTTCTTCCACTACTGCAAGTGCAGGAACTTCACCGATCAAACCATACTCATTAGCATATCCCCAAACGTGATTCATTTTATCAAGAACCAAGCCTGCAGGAATGCCGTCTTCATATTCATAAGCTTCGACAATTACTTCAGAGAGATCGTCGTGACCTGCGGGTGTGGGATGTACGCACATACCGTCAC
Organism: Clostridia bacterium; assembly: GCA_017628875.1. Lineage (GTDB taxonomy): Bacteria > Bacillota > Clostridia > Oscillospirales > CAG-272 > RGIG4608. Next base: position 12,162 of record JAGBYG010000139.1, on the reverse strand, counting down.
CGATGTTGAAGATTGCATAAATTTTGCAAAGAGGAAGGATGTGATCCTTAGAAAGATGTGCTCCAAGTCCATCACGAACTGTATAAGGAGATGCAGAAATGTCACCAAGTCCATCAAATACGCCAAGAAGCTTATTCATATCGGCAATTGTCAACACGCCTTCAAGAGGAATATCATCAACTGCAATACTATTAACAATAGCATCCTCAATACCAAGATAAATAGCAACAGAAGTTGTTAATGCGGAATTGTCGTGCATCAAACCAAATGCATTTCTGGGATTGTCATATTCAGGATGTCCGTCGGGAATACCTGCCAATGTCTTAATTTCATCCCAAGATTTCCAAGCTTTAACATTGTCAAGAGTAAGAGGAGGAAGAACCGCATCAACGCCGAACTGAGCAACATTTTCAGCAAACATAGCATTAGCAATCATAATGCGGAGTGATTCGTTATATGTTTTGATTGTTCTTGCACGAACAATGTCAGCGGAAAGTCTGCCTGCGCCTTCTGCACAAACATGTCCTTCTTCGCCACAATCGTCTTCACCGCAGTCGATATTTGTCCAACCTGCATAAGCAAGGTCATCAAATGCCTGAACGATGAATTTGGGCTGGGGCTGTTCAGCATAATGGAAGGTGATGCTTTCAAATTTGCCCTCTGCCTGCTTCAATGTGGGATACAATACGATATAATCATTCAACAAAGCGAATACTTCGTCCATAACGTCACCGAAATAGAACTTTTCGCCATCACCGAGATCAATTGTCATACCGTATGTTGTATTCATCAAGCCAACAAGAACAAGTTCAAGATTCTTCTTTTCATTAAGCTCATCGATCTTTTCGAGCGATTTAGCAAAATTGAGAATAAATCCTGCTGCTGTGTATGCAAGCAAATTGCAAACATTTTCAAGCTTGTATTGTTCTGCAATGCTTGCATCAACGTAGTCATTGATTTTCGCATATACATTATCATAAAGCTCAAGTATCATTTCCTTGTCATCTTCATTTTCAAGAAGAGCAAGGGCATTTTCAAGTGTATACATTGCTTTTTGTGTTTCTGTGAGCGAACCACCCATAACACCGAGCATAGCTGTTACACGTGAGAGGAAGAAAGCACCAAAGGAAGCGTTACCAACACCAAGTGTGATAATATCTGCATCCTTAACTGCGTTCTGATAGTACTGAGAAAGCTCGCCTACATTAGCATAAATGTTAGAACCGCTCTGTGTCTCTGTACCTGCGTAATTGAGAACCTGTTCAAACCAGTCGTCAGCGGGCTCGTCACGACCACCAAGAAGGTAAAGAAGGTCTTCTGCACGGAGTGCGGATACTGCAAGCTTTGTGTGTGTTACATAATAGCCCTGATCCCTGAGGTATTCCTCAAACTGCAAGGGATATGCGCCAGCACCGTAAGTACCTACACCATTATAAAAATCGTGACCGTACTCGCCCTGCTCATAACCATCAAAGCCGTAACCGTTTGCCATTGAGTCACCGATAGAAACGTAATGCTTCTCATTAGACTCGTGTTCGTGTGCGTCGTTGTTAAGATTTTCTGCAAATACACCAAGTGTAGGAGCAAATGTGCTAAGGAGCATTGCAAAAGTCAAAACAAGGACAAGAATTCTTTTGAAATTCATAACAAAATTCCTTTCTGATACTTTTGTATCAATAAAAATTATAAACAAATGATATATATAAACGCTTCGCGCTCTCACGCTCAGCAATTTTTTTCTTATTTTTATTTCATTTGGTGATTTTCGCACGTTTTTAGGTAATTTTAATAATAAATTTTACATAATTCTGTAAAAACAACCAAATAAAATCAAAATAGACATAATTAGCTATTATCTTTGAAATTATAGCATAAATCCCCTAAAAAGTCAATAGTTTTTTAACAAAAACCGTCGCTTCGAAAGAAGCGACGGTAAAAATATTTTATTCAATTACGCATTTTTTCTTTTTTTAATCAAGGAATAAGCACCAACCGCAGCGCCGCATACAACAGCAGCAACAAGAATAACTATTCCGATTGTTGCAATTACCTTGGGACTATTGTCGATAATCATAGGAATTTCTTCCTCAACCTTATGTCCGCAATTTGCACAAGTCTTAACTTGAACACCGGTTGTTTCAGTTGTTGCTTTGATTGTAACAACCCATTCGCCGTATGTATGAGCTGCAACACTTCCCTGCTTAGCTCCGCAATCCTTACAAGTTTTGGGTGTCTTGCAGGTTGCATCTGCATAGTCGTGAGCAGTCTTGGAGTTATCATCTTCTCTTGTGTCTGTTACGTCACAATTCTCGCACTTTGCAGTTTCAGTACCGTTCTTTGTGCAAGTAGCATCGCCGTTAGACTCATAATTTTCAAATGTATGTCCGGGAGCAACTCTTTCTTCTTCACAAAGGTTACACGTTGCGTCCAAGCAATAATCATCGTAAACGTGAGCGCAAGTAAAGTTGAGTGCCACGAAAATATCCTCAGCTTCAACACTATCAACGAAGATTGTGTTTTCGTTTGCAAGAGCAAATGCGAAAAGCTGGAGATTCAAAACGTCTGTAACTGCCGCGACAGCTTCGTCTGCTTTTGCAAGATCAAGTCCAAGTCCTGCCAATTCCGTATCAGCAAGTGAAACGATAGTTTCAAGACCTGTAATTACTACAGTAGCCTCAGGAGCTGTTGCGTAAACGTTTTCGAGGGTGGATACAAGATTATGTGTCAATTCTGCGTGCTTATAGAGCAAGTTTTCTACCAAGAAAACTACAAGATCAGCAACGGGAACGTCAACAAATACATTAATAGTAAGACCGGGGAAGGATACTCCGTTCTGCTCAAGAATTTCAAGAGCAATATCACCAAGAGGAAGCACGTAAACCTCGGGTACACCTGCTTCAACTATCTGGAGCTTAAGGTCAGCAAGACAAGCATCAAGTGCAGCTGAACCTTCTTCATCAAGGTACTTGGACCAATCAAGATCCTGTGCATTTGCATTGATGTCAATTCCCAACTCATCAAGAGCTTGTCTTATTGCAGGACCAACGATAAATTTATCGTTATACCAGCTCATAAGAGTGGAATTGCTTCTAACACTGCCTGCAAGCTTGCCCATTACCTGAGCTTTTGCAAAATCATAAATACCATCGTCGGTAAGATCGAGTGTTACAAGATCTGCACCTGCAAGTGCGTTAGCATAATTGCCGTTCAATCCAAATATATCGTATTTGTTGTCAAGATGAAGCAAAGCAGCAAGCTCGGAAGCATATCCTGACTTACCAAGAGCAACATAATAGGAATCCTCATTAAGTTCATAATGAGCATTGAGCGTATTGTAAAGCAATTCGCGAATTTCTGCGTTGATTTCACCAAGAAGAGCAACAACGTGTGCATAAACCTCAAGAGCTACCGCTTGAGCTTTTTTGCCTTCTACCAATGCTGCCTCAACAATGTCAACAAGGTCGGAATAAAGCTCTTTTGCAGCAACCACTGCATTTTCAGCATCATCCTGATATTCAAGAACGAAAGCAACTACTTCCCTATACATCTGAATAGCAACAGGAATTGCCGCCCCTATGCTTTCACATACTTTTACAAGTGTTTCAACAACAAGAACGTATGTATCGATTGCCTTTTCAACTGCATTTTCGATAGCAGCGATAGTATCAAGAATAGCTTCGTTTACTTCAAGCAATTTTGCGTGAATTCTCAAAATTGTTGTGTGAATATCAACAACAGTTTCAACGATAGCGTTATAAACGTCAAGCGCAATCTCAACTTTTTCGCAAACGTATTCATAGTAAGGTGCAAGAGCCTCTGCAAGATAATCCTTAGCAGCTTCGATTGTACCATTAATAGTCATTTCAAGCGCAGTAAGAGCCTCATCAAGCACAGCAAGAGCGTAATCAAACACACTCAAATCAACCTCAACCTCTGCACAAATAGCGCGAAGATTATCAAGATGTGTGTAAAGGTCATTTTCAAGACCAACAAGAGCAACTACAAGACCTTCAAAATTATCTGCAGAGCCGTTTTCCAAAACTGCTTTAACCTCGCGAAGTGTATCAAGACAAGCGTCAAGCTCTGCTTCAAGAGCAGCTTCCATATCAGCATCTACATCAAGAGAAGAAACGTCAAGTCCTTCAATTGCAGAGATTGCTGTGTCAAGCGCCTCAACAGTTGCGCCGATATATCCATTTTCAAGCGCATAAGCATAACCTTCAGCATAAGCCTCTTCATAGTTTTCGGAAACGTAATCAACGATTTGGTCAAGCACCAACTTTACGTCACCAGCAACGCGATCAAGCTCTGCCTTGGCATCATCTTTGTTAAAAGCCTGGATGGAAGGAGCAAAAGCACTTACCGTCATCACCAAAGCCATTACCAAAACAAGAATCTTTTTGAAATTCATAATAAAATTCCTTTCCGATATAAGTCTAATATCTTACATCTCAAAATTATCAATATTTTTGTGAAAAAATCGACGCAAAATAACAAATTACGCCTAAAAATAATCACAAATGTTCACAGTACAGTATATCACAACATTGTCGGTTTGTCAATATCATTTTTATAATATTACATAGTAAAAAAATTCCGCCATCTCCTTTTTTGGGAGATGGCGGATAAAATCAAATCTCAATTGACTTTAATTATTTTTCTTTCTTCTTTTGAATAAGAAGAATAATTGCAGTAGATGCACCAAAAGCAACGATAATAGAGCCCACAGCAAGAGCAGCAAGTTCTACTATATCGATCTGGCTTTCGGGAACATAAGGCATTGTTTCAGTATATCCACATACCGAGCAAGTACGCATCTGCTCACCGTCTTTGAAGAGAGTGGGCTTCTTAGTAACTTCCCAATCACCGAATTTATGAGAAATGCTTCTTACAACACCACAACGGTTACAATCTGTATCACAAGAGTTATCGTACTTGTGGCCAAGTGCTTTACCGCTAACTTCACCACAGTTAGAGCACTTCTTAGCAGTTATACAAGTAGCATCCTGCCAATTATGACCTGTTGCAGAGCCCTTAACTGTTACTGTATCAGTGGATGAGCAACGGTCACATTTTGCTGTTGCAGTTCCGTCCTTTGTACAAGTCTGGTCACCATTGTTAACGTAATGTGTAAAGCTATGTCCGGGAGCAACTCTTTCTGCGCCACAACGGTTACAATCCACGTCAAGACAAGGATCATCGTAAACGTGATCACAGAATACGTGAAGTGCGTCGTAAATATCCTGTGCGTCCTCACTATCAACGAAAATTGTATTTTCATTTACAAAAGCAAGGCCGTAAAGGTATCCGTTCAATGCGCTAACAGCAGTATCAAGAACCATTGCACACTCATCAAAGTTAGGAATGAATGCAGAAATATCGAATGGCATCAAATCAAGAGGATTAGCAACATGTGTAATTACAACAGTTGCATTGGGAGAAAGCTCGCGAACGTTTTCAAGAAGGATAGCAGTTCTTTCAATGAACTGAACGTAGCTGTAAAGAAGGTTTTCAACTGCATAAACCGCAAGGTCAGCAACGTTGATAACTATGGGTTCAACATTAACCGCTACACCGGGAAGCAGCAATCCCTCAGCAACAAGAATTTCCTCAATTGCAGATGTAATATCAATTTCAACGGTTTCAGGAAGACCAAATCTAACAATTTCCGCCTTAAGTCTTGCAAGAAGGGCATCAAGAATTTCAACATCCTCTTGAACAAGATACTTGGACCATTCAAGCTCAATGGTTTCCGCATCAAGATCGATACCGTAGGATTCGATTTCAGCACGAACCTTATCACCGATCCAAGGATTGTTGTACCAACCAACGAGATCATCATTGCTTCTTACTATGTCAGCAAGTATACCCATAATCTGAGTGTATGCAAATCCATAGAATTCGCCATTATTGACCTTCAATGTAACAAGGTCTGCACCTGCAACTGCTTCTGAGTAGTCCTCATCAGCAGTGAACTGCAAGAATTTTTCAGAAAGATTAAGCATAGCAGCAAGCTCTTCGCCATAACCGGAGTTACCAAGTGCTACGTATGCGGAATCGTCCTTGAGCTCATAAGAACCGTTAGATGCTTCATACATTGCTTTTTCAAAAGCAACATTCATAGCGCATACAGTTTGGATAAGGCGCTTATGTAACATCTTTGCAGTCAAAACTGCAGTTTCAACAGCATTTTGAGTTTCATTATATGTTTCAACAATGATTGCAAGGATTTCTTCATAGAGCGCGTATGCTTCAGCTACAAGCATATCAAGATCATTTTTATACTGAACGAGAAGCTTTACAACTCTATTGTAAATTTTTTCTGCAACAACAAGAGCGTTTTCAACATTTCCGAACGCCTCAACCAAAACGTCAACTACGTAATCATAAAGGTCGAGCGCAGAATTAATAAGTCCGTGAACTCTGTCAATTGTTCTGAGGATTTCAGCATAAACCTTTGTTGCCAATTCGTAGATTTCTTCCTTATTTTCATAAACAAATTGTGCCGCTTCAATAATGAAATCGAAGGCAAGGCCTGCAATTCTGAGAGCTTCTTCAATTTCTTCTTCGTTTTCAACAAGGAAGTTTACGATTGTTGTATAAACGTTTGTTGCAAACTCAACAACTTCGTCATAATTTGCGTAAACGTATGCACCAACCTTGAGCATAAACTTGAATGCCTTACCTGCAATTTCAAGAGCATCCTCGATTTCTTCCTGATTTTCAACGATAAACTTAACGATTACAGAGTAAACGTGAGCAGCTACCTTAGCAGCGTGAACTATATCGTCACCGTTTTCAACAAGGAAGTTGTAAACTGTATTGTAAATATCTTCAGCAAGTTCAAGGGCATTTTCTGCGCCTTCGAAGATTGCTTTTGCCATATCGGCAATTTCCACAAGAATATCATTTGCTACGCCAAGAGCATATTCAAACTCGCCGTAAACTTCATAAAGCTTAGCAACTACTTCGCCGTAAAGCTCAAGAAGCATATCAACCTGCTCACCAACGAGAAGCTGAACGTAAACAACGAAAGCAACAAGCTCACCATGGAGATAGTCAAGCTTTTCCTGGATGTGCTCGGAAATCTTTTCTACAACGGTTTCAACCCACTCAACAAGTGCAGGTATCAATTCATTTTCGATAATTTCAAGAGCTTCATAGATAGCAGGAAGAATCACAAGCTGATTTACGTCAATTCCTGCCTGCTCGCAAAGAGCATAGATATTTCCAACGTGTGTAAGAACGTCATCAGAAAGGTCACGAAGTGTTGCCAAAAGGCCGGGAACATCCTTCGCCTTATCTGTGTTTATAGCCTCTTTGAGTTCTTCAAGAGTCTTAACGATAGCATCAAGCTCAACCTCAAGATCTGCTCTGAACTCGTCGGTCATTGTATTATCGGAAAGGTCAACTCTATTGATTTGGTTGATCACTCTGTCAATGAGAGTAACTACCTTATCAGTATAGCCGTGTGTATCCGCATATTTATAACCATAAATGTATGCTTCATCGTAGTATTGTGCAACAAGACCTGCAATAATTAATGCGGATTCCTTGATATTTTCAATAGTTTCATCCAAAACGGTGTGACCATCATTGTAAGCATTGATTACTGCTTCAGCAAGTGTCTTGTGTCCGTTTGCAGAAGGTGTGCCAAATTTAATTTCACCAAAAAGCACTTTGCCACCGTCAAGCATTTCAACCTTAATAGTGTTTCCGTTATCATCTGTGGGAAGTTCTGCATAATAGAACTTTGCTTCCTCATACTCACCCTGAAGCTGTTTTGTAGTAGGAACACCTGCAACGTATGCATTCAAAGCATCATAAACAACAGAGAGAAGGTCATACACATTGAGTTCAATTGTTCCACCATTATAAACAACGTCAAATTCGAAATCTGTAACATTGTTAAGCATAGGAACAATAACAAGTTCAACATCGGGATTAATCTCAACAATAAGATCAAGGAGTTCTGCATAAGAAACAGCATAACTTGCAACTGTGTATGCAACGCGATCGCAGATTACGTTAACTCTTTCTGCGGGAAGTTCTCTTTCGATAAGCTCTGCATTAAACTTATTGTAAACCTCCTTAACAAGAGCGGTCTTTTCTGCATCAAGTTTAACAAGCTCGAGAGCTGCATCAAGAGTCATATAGCTATATTCTGGTTCATCATCATTGGACATAAGTCTATCCAAAAGGAAGCCATCAAAGTTAGCATTACCAACACCCAAAGTGATAACGTCAGCATCTCTTACTGCACTTTGATATGTAGAAGCAACATAAGCAACCCACAATTTATCGCTAATGTTTTTATCCAACTTGTGAGAAATCCACAAGTCAGCTGTGCTGCCCAAAGAACCCAATCCGTTTTCAACAAGAGCATTGGGATCTGCTTGAAGCATAGCAAGTAAATCTTCAACACGAACACCCTGTGTTGCAAGCTGCATAAGAGTTACGTTTGCCTTTTCACCGTGATAATAGTACTGAGGAGTGTTGCTACTGTGTGTGTAGTTTCCTGCATCCTCAAGTCCTGCAAGCCAAGCTGCGAACTTAGCAGGATATGATTCATAGGACAACTCCAAAAAACCATTAGTAACCTTAGAGTCACCATAGCAGTCCAATCCAAAACCATTCGCCATTGCGTCGCCAAGAGAAACGTAGTTGAGCTCCTTTTTAGCTTCCTCGTGTGCGGAATGGTCGTGGTTGACAGCATCTGCTGTTGCGTGAATAGCGGGCGCACAAGCGCTTACTATCATAACAAGAGCCATCACTAAAACGAGAATTCTTTTGAAATTCATAGTCAAACCTTTCCGATATAAGACTTCTTATATCAATCTAATATTATTGTATTTTCATATAAATGCAACGCGTCCACCCGCGCAGCAATTTATTTCTTAAGAATTAAGATCCTTGAGCCAAGCCTCGTAGTCGAAGTATTTATAAACAGTCTCAAGCTTTCTATAGTCATTCTTACCCATTGCTGTCAACGGAACTTCATCAACGCAAACAACTGCAACAGGTTTACCGCGCTGTTCAAGCTCTTTTTGACATTTGTTGTAAATCTCCTTGCAGATTTCTTTTCTGCGAGAAACAGGAACGCCTGCGTTAAGCTCAATAACTGCCATAGGATACTGACCCTGTGTGCGCTCGCGGTCATTAACACCGATAACCGAGCAACTGTGAACGTCCGGATGCTCTGCAATGAAGCTCTCGATGGTGATCGGGAATACCTTATGACCGTCAAATCTTGTGATCATTCTCTTAACACGACCCTGAATATAAACGAAACCGTCCTCATCAACGTAACCAATGTCACCTGAGTGGATCCAAACCTGACCATCAGCGTGCTTACGCATAACGTGATCAGTTTCTTCCTGATTATTGAAGTAACCCTTCATCATAGAAAGACCTGTGATACAAACCTCACCGGATTCATTGTAGCTAAGCTCCTCGCCTGTTTCGGGGTCAAAAATACCGATGGTTGTAGTAAGACAAGGAATACCAACACTCTTCTTTTTGTATCTATCGTTAACACAGAAGGTAGCAGCAGCAGAAACCTCACTCATACCGTAACCCTGACACAAAGGATATCTCATGTTGTGTTCCTTCATAAATGCTTCAAGCTTCGCCTCAAGGCCCTCGTTCATAGAGTCACCGCCGGAGCCGAGTGTATAAAGCCAAGAAAGATCCATACCCTGAACTTCCTTACTGTCAATAAGAATTTCATAGAAAGCAGGAGTAGCAATCATATGATTGGGCTTATATTTCTTAATGTACTCGCCCATCTTAAGAGGATAGAAACGAGGAATAAGAGCAAGCTCTGTATCAATTGTCAAGGGCATATGGATTCCGCAGCAAAGACCATAGGATGAGAAGATAGGCATAATGCCAAGGAATCTATCGCCACCCTCGTGAATAATTCCCGCGTGGATAAAGTTAAACGCAGTTGCGTTGATGGAATCGTTTGTAAGCATAACGCCCTTGGGGAAGCCGGTTGTTCCACCTGTGTACGTAATTGCCGCAGTTGCATCACCAACGTAGTCAGCTTCCTGAGCAATACCGTCCTTTGCACCCTTAATAAACGTTTCCCAACTCATAATTCCGCCCTTGCCATAAGGAATACGGTTGCTTGTTGCAATCTTAAGAGCTAATTTTTTGATGGGAGGCAATGATGTTGCCGCCGTTTGAATAACGATGTGCTCCTGTTTAATATCATTGTGAATTTTTGCAACCAAGGGGTAAGACATATCAATAGCAATAAGCATTCTTGAACCGGATGATGTAATCATTCTGGTAATGCTGTTCGCATCAAGTCTTGGGTCGATTGCGTTCAAAGTTGCGCCAATCTTATTAAGCGCATAGAAAACCATAATTGATTCGGGAGTTGACGCAGAGAGCAAGGATACAACGTCGCCCTGCTTGATGCCGAGTGCTGCGAATGCGTCTGCAACCTCGTCAATTTTCGCAATAAGTTTTTTAACTGATATTTTAGCTCCGTAATAGTGAATTGCCGTGTGATGAAGACGGTGAACATTAGTTTCTTTGAGATAGGAATAAACCTTCATCTTAGGAAACTGAGCCGTTCTGGATTCTTCAGGAAAGTGTTTCATCCAGGGTTTTTCTAAAATAATACTTCTTTTATTCATTTTTTACTTCATTTCTCCTTATAAATTTATAAATAAATCAAATTAGTCAGGACTAAAAGCGAACTACACCGAAGCAATTTATAAATTGCCATACTATCCGATGTTAGATAGTTAATTATACATTATTTCTGCCTATTTGTCAATAGAAATTGATAAAAAAACACCTTTAAAATTATTCCAATATACTCTTTATATGTAATAATTTGTAATATTCCAATCCCAAACCATTGTTTAAAAATAAAAATCGCCCAAAACAACAAGGTTTTAAGCGATTTTATAAATTATTTCTTGTTAAACTGCTTTTTATCGTCGCGCAGCTTATAGTACTGATACAAATTACAAGGAATCATTCCGTTATAGAGCTTACGAACCTTGTCCGCACGTCTGCCGTAATATCTTTCAAAGGTTTCCATCGATGTCAAAACGTAAATTTGCCAAGGATAAAATTTATCAAAATTTTTTCCAATATCGCGATAAAGCTGCTCAGCTTCTCTCGGTGTCATCAATCTTTCTCCATAAGGCGGATTGCAAATTATAGTTCCGCGTCTGTCTGGCTTTTCGATTTTGCGCGCATCAGCAGTGAAAATATTGAGATAGTCCGTCACACCCGCTCGCAAAGCGTTTTCATAGGCAATATCCGTCGCCTCCTCGTCAATATCGGATGCAAAAATTTCAAAATCAATATCCTTTGACACTCTTGAACGAGCCAATTCTCTTTCATCTGCCCAAGTTTTTTCAGAAATAAGAGGAAATTTCTCGGCAACGAATTCCCTATTCACACCGGGAGCAATATTTGCCAAAATCATTGCAGATTCAATGGCTATTGTCCCCGATCCACAAAATGGATCCCAAATAAGCACATCCTTACGAGGTCGGCTTGTCAAAGCAAGAGCAGCCGCAAGAGTTTCTCGCAAGGGCGCAGCAACGGACGCAGGTCTGTATCCTCTCTTGTGAAGCGCAACTCCGCTTGTGTCTATCATCAAGGACGCCTTGTCCTTTAAAATGAAAAATTCAATTTGATATTTTGTTCCACTGTTTTCGGTAAACCACGAAACATCGTATTTTTCGGAAAGTCGCGCAACTACCGCGCGCTTAACTATGCTCTGGCAATCGGGAATGGAATAGAGCTTACTCTTTATAGCGTGTCCCTTAACGGGAAATTCATCATATTTTGAAATGAAATTCTCCCAAGGCAGTGCCTTCGTACCTTCAAACAAATCGTCAAACGAGTAGGCATTGAACTCACCTAGCTTGATAAACACGCGTTCTGCAAGACGCAGATTTATGTTTGCGCGCGCAATGTCAGCTTCAGTTCCCTCAAATGTAACTCTGCCGTCAATAGTTTCTATTCTTTTACATCCGAGCGTGTCTATTTCCTCGCCCAAGAATTTTTCCAACCCGAAAAGACAGGTCGCAACAAGCTGTAATTTCATTTTTTATACTTCCTTTAAACTTAGTTAATAAATTGGGATTTATCGAGGAGTTAGTTAAGTTAAAACCGCTCAAGCCGCTT
>JAGBYG010000138.1 GCA_017628875.1 Clostridia bacterium | reverse complement strand
CTTTAATCTTTCGCTTGGCAATGCACTTGGGGAGTTGTCCTTAATTCCAATTTCAAAAATCGGTTTGCTTACGGGCATAACCTTCTCGATATAGGGGGAAGCAACCGCTTCGTCATATCTAACGCTTGGGAGCATTGGTGCCCTTTGCTCTGTCCTTTTAGGCAAGGTTTCATCAACGATTTTCAGCACTGAATCCTCGTCAATATCGCCGCAAACCACAAGCGCCATATTTGAATATCTATAAAAGCTATCGTAACACTCATAAAGGGTCTTATCGGTGATTTTCGCTATGCTTTTTTCAGTTCCAAGCACGTCATTTGAAAGCTTACAGTCACCGAAAAGTGCCATAAGCAAATTTTGTGACACCACGTCATAAGGACTGTCAAGGCACATTTTTATCTCTTGCTTAATAATTCCTCGCTCGCTATTTACGTTTTTCTTCGTGAAATAGGGATTATAGACAAAACGGATAAGCTCTGCAAGAGAATTTTCAAAATTTTCGGTGCAGGAGAACATATACACTGTTTTATTATTTGAGGTATATGCGTTTCCGTCCGCGCCAAGCTCGGCTAAAATCTCAATGGCATCAACTCCGTTTTCATTTGAAAAGAGCTTATGCTCAAGAAAATGGGCAATTCCCGATGGGAATTTCTTTATCTCGCCATCAACTGATGCACCTTCCTCATAAACAGAGCCGAATTTTACTCCAAGCAGGGCGGTTTTGAGTGTCATTTTCTTTGGAAAAACGAAAATGTCAAGACCGCTTTCGTGCTTTAAATAATAATATTTTTCCTGCAATTTTTCATCGGAAAAGGTTAGAAATTTATTCATCGTTATCCCCCTCTCCGCGCAAAAAGTAGATTGTGTGAGGTGTGAGCTTATTTGCCGCCGCCACTACCTGCTCAATACTCAAAGCATTGATTTTTTCAATAAATTCGGGAATATCAACATCAATTCCATTTACGATTCTGCCAAGATAAAATCTCTCAATGGCATTCGGGGAGTCCGCAACTGCGGAATAAACGTTCAAAATTGATTTTTTAGCGGCTAAAAATTCCGTTTCGCTGATTTTTCCGTTTTGAATATCTTGAATTTGAGCAAAAATTGCATTTTTTGCAAGCTCAAATTTATCAGAGTCAATTCCTGTTGTCACAAAAATTGCTCCTCTTGCGCTGTTATAAACCGACGAACATTCATAGCAAAGCGACATCGCCTCGCGCACGTTCATCATCAACTTTGAAATGGGCGATGCACCAAGAATTTCATTGCAAAGAAGTGTTGCATAATACTCATCATCGCGCCAAGTTATGCCACAGTTAAAACCCATAACAAGTCGCCCCTGCGTTATATCGGAGCTTTCCGTAATTTCCTGAGGTTTTTCAAGCTGAGGCAAAAGCTTTGGCTTAATATCCTTGGGGTTAGAAACAAAATCGCAACGGGTGGTTGCCATTCTTTTAATTTGCTCACAAATATCCTCTGCGCTTCTCTTTCCAACGTAGAAAACCATAATTTTTGCCTCGTTGATAAGCTCAAGATAGCAATTATATATCTCCTCATCGGTTACGTTATCAATTTTTTCGCACATAGTGTCAAGCTTTTCAAGAACGCCGAGCGATGCAAACATTTCTTCTCTACATCTAATTGCCGCGTAAGTTCTCGGCTCATTAATCTGCGAAAGAATTATGCTTTTGTAATTCTCTTTTTCGCTTTCGATATATTCTTTTCGAAATCTTCCCGTGTTTTCATCAAAATTGGGATGATACATCATTTGACCTATCACCTCAAGCGCGTCGGGGAGAAGGTCCTCACCGTTTTCCGTGTATGAGGAATATATCACGTCAGCAGACACACCAAGAAGCTGAACACCGTCAAATTTTTGATTTTTTAAATTTACAAGAGTCGCATAAAGCTCATCAAGTCGCTCGTTTATCTGCTTTTGCGAAGGATACTTTTTTGTTCCCCTCTTTAGCACCGACAAAAGAAGCGAACGCGCAACGCTCTTTTCCCTGCTTGCAGGAAGAGCAAAATACACGGTTATATTCTCACTTTTAAATCGGTCTGTATCATATTTATAAACGCTTATACGACCATCCTTTGCCGCATATTGTATATCTTTCATTCTTTAATTCTCACTTAATAGGTATAGATACTATATTGTACACTATTTTTGCATTTTTTTCAATGGATATTGAACATTTATTTGTAAATATTTTAAAAAAAGTTTGAAAAAAGCTATTGACAAGTCAATATCTCTGTGATATAATGTGTAAAGTATTTTGCTTTACACATATTTTGAGGTTGCTTATGTTTGAAAAGGACTTAAAAAAAGCATATCTGCTTGATTTCTACGGCGACGTTTTAACCGAGCGAAAAAAGGAAGTTCTTGATATGTATTATAACGAGGACTTGTCCCTTGCAGAAATTGCTGATCAGATCGGAATTTCCCGTCAGGGTGTGCGCGACCTTATTAAAAAAGCAGAGGAAGAAATTTTCTTTCTTGAAGAAAAGCTTGGGCTTGCTCAAAAAATGAGCGCGCTTCGTATTCACTCTGAAAATATGCTCCGTATTGCAGAAAACGAAGGTGCTTCCCCCGAAATCAAAAAAGAAATCGAGGAGATCGCCAAAATAATTAAATAATACATTCAGGAGGTTTGTATATGGGAATGTTTGAAAGCCTTAGCGACAAGCTAAATAATGCGTTCAAAAAATTCAGAAACAAAGGAAAGCTCACCCCCGAAGATGTTAAAGTTGGAATGAGAGAAATAAAGCTTGCTCTTCTTGAAGCGGACGTAAACTTCAAGGTAGTTAAAAGCTTTGTTAACACTGTTTCAGAGCGTGCAGTTGGTAGCGAGGTGCTTGAGTCCCTTCTCCCTGCGCAACAAATTGTTAAAATCGTTAATGAAGAGCTTATAAACCTTATGGGCGGCACACAGTCAAAGTTGACTATTGCCTCTGCTCCACCAACCGTTATTATGATGGTCGGTCTTCAGGGTGCTGGTAAAACCACTCACGCAGGTAAGCTCGCAGGTCTTTATAAGAAACAAGGCAAGCATCCTCTTTTGGTAGCTTGTGACATTTACCGTCCCGCCGCAATCAAGCAGCTGCAGATAGTTGGCGAAAAGCTCGATATACCCGTTTTCACGATGGGTGACAAGGTTTCCCCCGTTACCATCGCTAAAGAAGGTATCGCGTATGCAAAGCAGAAGGGCTATGATATGGTATTTATTGATACCGCAGGCCGTTTGCATATCGACGAGGCACTTATGAACGAGCTTAAGTCAATCAAAGCTGAAGTTAAACCCACAGAAATTCTTCTTACGGTTGACGCGATGATCGGTCAGGACGCAGTTAACGTTGCAGAAACATTTAACGAGCTCCTTGATATCACAGGCGTTGTTCTTACAAAGCTCGACGGTGATACAAGAGGCGGTGCGGCTCTTTCCATCAAGCACGTTACGGGTAAACCCATTAAATTTATCGGTACGGGCGAAAAGCTCGACACAATCGAGCCCTTCCATCCCGAAAGAATGGCGTCAAGAATTCTTGGTATGGGCGACGTTCTCTCTCTTATCGAAAAGGCTCAGGAAGCTTATGACGAAAAGAAGAGCGCAGAGCTTGAACAAAAAATTCGCCAACAAAAGTTTACACTTGACGACTTCCTTGAACAGTTCCAACAGCTTCGCAATATGGGCGGCGTTGAGCAGATGCTCAGTATGATGCCCGGTATGAACGCAGGCGCGCTTAAGGACGTTAAGGTGGATGAAAAGGCAATGGCTCATATGGAGGCAATAATTCGCTCAATGACTATGGAAGAGCGCGTTAGCCCCGAAATCATCAACTCCTCACGCAAAATCCGTATCGCAAAAGGAAGCGGAACGAGTGTTGAGGAAGTAAACAAGCTTCTTCGTCAGTTTGAACAAATGAAAAAGATGATGAAGCAATTTTCAGATCCCAAAAAGCTCAAGAAAATGGGATTTGGCAGACGTGGAATGAAAATGCCCTTTTAATCAGGGATTTTTATAATAACAAAAACAAAAAAATAATTTAATTTTATTCTTGGAGGAATATTATCATGGCAGTAAAAATCAGACTTAGAAGAATGGGTCAGAAGAAAGCACCCTTTTACCGTGTTGTTGTAGCAGACAGCCGTTACCCCAGAGATGGTCGTTTCATCGAAGAAATCGGTTACTACAACCCCATCACAGAGCCCGCTGAAATCAAAATCGATGCTGAAAAGGCTAAGAAGTGGATCGCTAACGGTGCTCAGCCCACAGACACTGTTAAATCCTTGCTTAAGAGAAGCAACATCGTTGACTAATTAGAAAGCAGGAGATAACGATGACGGATTTGAAGCAGATTTTGACAGACATCGCTCGCGCGATTGTTGACAATCCTGATGAGGTTACCGTTATCCTTACTGAAGATGACCGTAGCATTACCCTTTCCCTCAATGTTGCACCTGAGGATATGGGACTGGATATCGGCAAAAACGGAAAAATTGCCAAGGCAATCAGATCTGTAATAAAGGCAGCATCTGCTGACTGCGGCAAAAAGGTAAACGTTGAAATTAAATAATTCGTTTACAAATAAAAAACTCGACCTTGACTATGGTCGGGTTTTTTATTATAATATAATTAAGTAAACTGAAAGGAGAAAATATGGACGCACTTATATTATCACTTACACCAATACAGCACCAAAAGTATTTGGAGCTTTTAGGTAAAGATGAAATTTCACTTGATTTTGAAGTTGGGACAATAGAATTTGATAACTATTCTGACGAAAACATTAAAAGTGCAAAGAGCAAAATAGTTGCAGAATGCGAAAAACTAATGAATTTTGAAAAAAGCGACTCGTTTTTCTCCGCAAAGCTTAATAATGAGGAAATTGAGGAGCTTATTCCCATTTATTTTGAAGTGATAAATGAGATTTCAAAAGCAAAAAAGGAGCTTTATTCAGAGGCGATTGCCATTTCAAGCAAAATAAAGGACGTTGAAAAAGCACACATTGAAATATCACAAAAATATAGCGATTTTCTTCCCTACAAGGCGGCATTTGGCAAAAACGAAAAATATCAAGATGAAATTTTAAGAATTGATAATGATTTTAAATGCGAAATAGAAAAGGCACTTGAACAAAAGAAGGAACTTTCAAACGAGCTTTCAAGAATAAGTACAATTTGCGACGTTCTTATTCCCACTTTTTCAAAAAAATCCTCGCGCGCGGCAGATACACCAAGGTTTAAAAGATTTAACGATAAGGAATTTTTCGCAGCAGTTTCTTCGTTTATGGAACAGATTAAAAACATATAATTTACAAATATCCCCCAAACGCGAGTTTGGGGGATAAATTTAAGTAAAGCTATTCAGTTTCTTCTTCAATTCCCGTCTTTTTGCCCATTATGATGATAATTTCATCATCGGGATTAAGTATCTTTAAGCAACCGCACGTTTGGCATTTCACACAATTACCAATTATTAAGCTGGAGCCGGTATATGGAACCCAGCTATGACTCTTGGCACTTCCCGACGTCTTTCCACACTGCGTACAGGTCAAAATGTGATAATCACCAATGTTTTTGTATACAAAATTGTGAGAGCTTGTTATGGAATAACTGCAAGATGTACAGGTTTTTGAATGCTGATTTGAATTTATGCTTATATATTGATAATCACTCATTCGATTAGCTCTATAACCGCAATCAGTGCACTTTTCATAATGCAACGAGTTTTCAGATCCGTCGCAGATAAAATTGTGTGATTTTGTTATCGTATCTCCACAACCGCTGCATACACTTGAATGAGTTGAAGAATTCACATAATTGTATTCATCATAACCCACACCAATCGAAGCACTCAATCCCGAATATGATTGGCTGGATGTAAAGTTGATTCTTAAATAGTATTTTCCGGGTGTAAGTGATAAGCACGTATCAACATTATTAGTATTACTATCTGATACTACAACATCAAAATCACTATTATACAATTCATAATCCATCTCATATCCTGCAATCAATCTTAATCTATAGTGATTAGAAGTATCAATATTAACCTCATAAAATACGTCTTTATTAGGCAAAATATTAATGCCTTGTGAATTGCCGGAGGCATTTAAAATGTTTTTGGAGTAGCGGATAAAATAAATATCTCCTTGATAATAGTTGTTTAGACGGGATTCTTTTCCTTCCCAACTCCATTCTCCTTCCCAAGGTATATTACTAGACGGAACGTAATTATATTTCAATACAGCACCAATTCCGTGTTTATGATACCAAGCGTCCGTTTCTAGATCATAACGCATAACATGATAGTCAGGCAAATCCGCTCTTATACAAATAAGTTCTTGAAAACTATTAACCGAAGGAATATCTGTTGAACAAGCAATATCCGTATATCCCATAGCCATTAAATCTTCACAAACAATTTCTGCTAATTCTTCTGCAGTATCAACATTTCCAAACACATCATAGTCATAATACATATCTCCAGGATCATAAGGACTTTGCCACTCCACATAAAAATTCGACATTTCACATCTATTCAGTGCATAAGCATAACAATTATATTTTGCCCAATCTGGATTATAGTATCCTCCACTTGTTACCCATTCACCATTTGCATTCATGACAGTATTGTGCCGTAAATTATATGAACCCGTAGTATAAGTAGTATTATTTCTTTTTACAACATATAAACTAACAGCAGATCTAATATCTTCAGCATATTTTTGAGTTTTAGAGTAATTAAACTCAAATGGCATATCAGGATTTTTGTATGCTTCTATAATAATATCTCTTGTAAAAGATGCCAAATTTTCCCAATTCATTAATTTTGCGGGAATTTCAATATTATGTTGTTTAACGAAATCCATAGCATCTGATTCAGTAAAATTTTCAAAATCATATATATTCTCTGAAAAAGCTATTGTACCCAATCCTTGCACACTTGATATAATTAGCAAGATAAATATCAATATATAAATATTTGTGTTTTTAATCTTTTTCATAAATCTGTATCCTAATCAATAGTTACTTTATGAATTTTTTGAACTTCATCGTTATAATAAGATGCCAAGAAATAATAATCACCCTCAATTTCATATACAACTATTTTAAAACCGACACCATTTTCTTCTTGAGGTATCAAAATATAACATTCTGAAGAATTCTGTATTTTCAAAAGCATTTCATATTTTTCAACATCTCGATTCGATGCATATGAAAGAAGACTACTTTCATATATCAATAAATAATCAGTAACATAAGATATATCATCAAAAATATATCCATGTAAATATATTTTTCCATCAACAATTTTAACAGTATAGTTGGTAGTGGAATTAATGTACGGGCATTGAAAATAAAATTCTGCCATTTCTTCCATCTCCTCATACCCCGCCGCCTGCATTTTGGCTAACATCCCATTAACGAGGTCTTCAGGTTCGTGATGCTTGTTTTCTTCAGTTGTCTTTTGGGGTATCAAACTGCAACCGGTGGTCGCTACCAATGATAATAACATTAGGCCCTAATCTTGGCGGACAGTCATATGAGCTTATGGGTTTGAGACGCCATTATTTCGCAGAGCGCGGTCTTGAACTGACACATGAAGATAATGGCCGTTTCAAGGAGACTCAGCTTGAGCGTGACCGTCATCG
>JAGBYG010000137.1 GCA_017628875.1 Clostridia bacterium | reverse complement strand
CATTTTATATTGCTCTGTTGCATATCAATCGTCGAGCACAATAACGACACCGCGGTCACTTTCGGTACGAATTACTCATCCTGCCGCCTGCAAAAGGCGATTCATTCCGGGATAGGTATAGGCAGAATCGGAACCACCCTCGCGAGTATTATCAAAATACTCCTTCATAATATTGCGCTCGCTCGAAATTCCGGGGAGTCCGACACCCACGATTATCGTACCAATAAGTCGCGATCCGGGGAGATCTATTCCCTCTGAAAAGCTACCGCCAAGCACACAAAATCCAATGCGGAGAACTCCCGTATCATCTTTAAACTGTGCCAAAAATTCCTCTTTTTGAGCATAGGTCATATTGTTTTCTTGTGCGAACACTTTAACCTTTGGATATTTCTTTTCAAACTCCTTTTGCACCTCGGTCATATACTTGTATGATGGGAAGAAAACGATATAATTCCCCGCCCTGCCGCTAACAGTACCCGCGATGCAGGACGCAATTTTCTTGTAAGAGGACTCCCTCTCCTCAAATCGCGTATTTATGCTGTCGACACAGAAAAGACCGAGATTTTTCTGCTCAAACGGTGACGGAAGCTGAATTTTTATACTCTTTTTGTCACCGCCAAGAATATCCGAAAAATAGTCAATCGGCTCAAGCGTTGCAGAAAACATCACGCTTGAAACTGCTCGCTTGTGACATACAGCCAACTGATGTGACGGATCAAGACACGCAAGGCGCACCTTAACGTCACCGCCCGAAACCTCAATAAAGAACATATAATGCTCATCGTAAAGCTCGGATATTTTTTGATATTTTCCAATATCTGCATTGAGCTTTTTCACCTCGCTCAAAATAGGCGAAAGCTTATTTTTTCTTATCCAAGAAGAAAATACCTTGTGGAGATTTTCCACGCGCTTTTCAATTTCAGAGTAAGAATTTTTGCTGATATAATAGCCCTGCTCCTCACCCTTTTCATTTTTAAACATATTATCGTAACAGAGCTTTTTTAAATCATCCATCATACGAAGGAAGCCGTCAAGCTCGGAAAGTATCTCAGTATCGTGAGGGGGCAAAAGCGCCGCCACGCACTCAATAGAATTGCGAGAAAGAGATGCAGAATACATATCTATCGCGCGGTCGGGAAGGTTGTGCGCCTCGTCAATCAAAAATGCGTATTTTCCGTGCTGTCCTTCCTCTCCAAAATATCTTTGAAAATAAATTATCGGATCAAAAATATAATTGTAATCGCAAATAATAACGTCACACAAAAGTGACAGATCAAGACTTAATTCATAGGGGCAAACCTTGTGCTTTATCGCAACACTTGATATAAGCGATTGAGTATAGCCGCTGTAGTTTTCAACAAGCTCACGTATCGCACCGTTCACACGGTCATAATAACCCTTTGCAAATTCACAATCAAAGGAATTGCAGAAATTACCGGCAGCAAGGCCGCTTGAGAGCTTTTTGGGGCAAACGCAAACACTATCCTTTGCAGAAATCATAATTGCCTTGAGCTTTGCACCAACGGAATGGAGCTTTTTTATCGCTCCCCACGCCTCTCGACGCGTACTTGATTTGGCAGTAAGATAGAAAATCTTGTCAATCTTCCCCTCACCAAGCGCGCGAACTGCAGGATAAAGTGAAGAAATTGTCTTACCCGTCCCCGTCGGAGCTTGTGCAAAGATATTTTGCCCTTTGCAAATTCCACGGTAGATGGTCTTTATCATCTGCTCCTGACCGCCCCTTACTTCAGTATATGGAAACGGAACTTTTTTTGCCTTTGGCAAAATCTCATTTTTGCGCTCGAGCATCAATTTTCCAAAGAAATCCGCTTTTTCCAAAAGGTTAAAATAAGTCTTGCGAAGAGCATCAATGGTAAAGCTATCCTCTATTATTTTTACCTTCTTAGTATCCTTAAAACAAAAAACAATTCTTGTATTCACACGCGAAAGCGAGTGCTTACACGCATAAAAATATGCATTAACTTTAAGAAGCGCGATATCATAATTATCGGGAAATGCGCTTTCATCTATAAAACGTCTTTCAACGAATCTGTCAACTATACCAATATCATCAATTTTGTACGCTCTGTCAGCTACGGAAGAAACCGTGTAGTAATCACCGTGAATTTGAGATGTGTTGCAAAGCTCGTACATTACGCGAAGCGGCTCGTGAGCCCTGTCGTAATCGGGCAACTGACACAAGAAAGCATCAAATCCCTTGCTTTGCAAATTCATTTTAGAAACGGTGTGCGAATCAAGGTTCGAGGGTCTGCTAACAAGGAAGCAAAGCTCCTGCGCGCTCATTTCTATGCAATATTCATTTTCATTAAAATTCACGCACTCACCCCCGTAAATAATATAATCAATATATTCTAACATATATATTTCCTCTCGTCAACGGCTTTTAAGCTAAATTTCCAATATTTTTGCACTATCATTTGTCAACAAAATAGTTTATAATGTTATCGGGTAACTCTTTTCGAAAGGAGAAATAGTATGGAACTTATTTTGATAAACGAAAATAAACTGAAAATAATGATGAGTGAAAACGATATGCATAAATTCGGACTTGACGAAAACGAATTCTATCTTTCTGTGAGCAACACGCGAGCAATACTTTCAAAAATTCTTCACGAAGCCAATATACGCACTGGCTTTGAAAACCTAACACCCGAGGATAAAATTCTAATTCAACTATATCCCGAAGTGCGAGGAGGATGTGAGTTATATATAACAAAAATAACCATAGGTGACACATCTTTTAAGGAGGAGGAGTCTCTTATGCCCCAAGGCGATGAAAAATATTTACTGCCAAAGTCAACAAAAAAAGTGACGGAGCACAAAAAAATACCCATTACATACAGCTTTAACAAACTTGATTATGTAATAGCCGCCTGCAAAGAGTTAATTAAACGAAGTTTTAGCGGAGAATCCTCTCTTTGTTACCTTGACGACGGCAAATACCTGCTCTTTATTATTGAGGAAGACACAATAAACACTCCGATAAATTGCCTTTCTGAATTTGGTCAGCTTGAAAACACAGAAAATTCGTATCTTCGCTCGCTTGAGAGAGGAACGAGTATCATTCATCAAAACGCAGTTGAAAAAATATCAACGATATAAAAAACAAAAAGCACCTCGATTGAGGTGCTTTTTGCTGGAGCTGCTAATCAGAATCGAACTGATGACCTCGTCATTACCAATGACGTGCTCTACCGACTGAGCCATAGCAGCATATTCAGTTGACTTTGATATTATAACACAAGAAAACCCAAAAATCAAGACCTTTTTTAAATTTTATTTTTAACTTTTTTATATGTGTTTTTTTAATAT
>JAGBYG010000136.1 GCA_017628875.1 Clostridia bacterium | reverse complement strand
GTTGGAAATTTTGAAAACGTTGGCTTTGCACAGGAAGGAACTGAGGGCCTTTACAATATCTATATGATGGAGGAGGTTCATTCAATACTTTCTGTCGGTGCGGGTGCTGTAACGAAGCTTGTTGAATATTATCCTGCCAATATTGCATCAACAAAAATCATAAGACATTTTAATCCTAAATATCCTTATGAATACCTTGATAACTATTCAAGCGCTAACGTGATTGAAGAAATTAAGAAGTTTTATGCTTGTCATTGATGGGAGGTAAATATGAAAATTTTGTTTGAGAATATTAGAATTCCTGAAGAATACGGCTTTGCAGACGAGCATATATTTCTTATGACCGACGGCGAGTTTATTTCTTATATCGGCAGAGAAAGACCTGCTGAATTTGACAGAGTTATTGATGGTAAAGGTAATCTTTTAATCCCAGGATTTTATAACTCACATTGTCACGCACCAATGGTAATGTTCCGCGGATTTGGTGAGGATTTGCCCCTTTGGAGATGGCTTAACGAAAAGATTTTCCCTGCCGAAGAACGTCTTAATTCCGAAAATGTGTATATTTCATCAAAATATGCTATTGCCGAAATGCTTAAAAACGGTATAGTATCATTTTCAGATATGTATATGTTTGAAAATTCTGTTGCAAAAGCGGTGGTTGAAACGGGAATTAAAGCTAATCTTTCACGATCACTTGTTTCATTTGGTGAAAATGCCACTATAAAGGGCGATTGGCGTTTTAATGAGTCTGTTGAGTGGATTAATCAGTATCAAAATGCAAATAACGGCAGACTTAGAATGGATATGTCCATTCACGCTGAATACACAAACGTTGAGGGGTATATTCGCGAGGTTGCTGAATATACTAAGGATAATAACCTTAGAATGCAGATACACGCTTCTGAAAGTGAGAGCGAGCATATAAAATGTATTGAAAAATACGGAAAAACTCCCATTGAGTTTTTCCGCGATACAGGAGTACTTTCGTCACCTACAACACTTGCTCATTGCGTCTATGTTACTGATAACGATATGGATATTATTCGTGAGCACGGTGCTTTCGTTTCACATAATGCGACAAGTAACTTAAAGCTTGGCAGCGGTGTTGCAAGAGTTCCTACAATGCTTCAAAAGGGAGTTTGCGTTACACTTGGAACAGACGGTGCGGCTTCAAATAATACACTTGATATTATGCGTGAATATCAGCTTGCGTCAATACTTCATAAGGGCTATAACCGTGACGCAGAGGCAACAAGGGCATTCCAAATGCTTGACCTTGCAACTGTTAATGGCGCAAAATCGCAGGGAAGAAACGATTGTGGTAAGCTCGTGGTTGGCAATCGCGCAGATATAGTTATGATAGATTTGAATGCGATTAATAACAAACCTTGCTTTGACACATATTGCACACTTTCATACAGTGCAAATTCCTCAAACGTGCTTATGACTATGGTTGACGGTGAAATTCTTTATCATAACGGAGAATTTACAACTATTGATATAGAAAAGGTGACGCGCGAGTTTGATTACGTGTGCGAGCATTATTTTGATTAAAATTTAACGGAGGGCGAGAACTATGCAAAAGAAAAATGCTGATACAAAGAATTACGGTAAACAGTTTTTTTCTGGCATTGCAGTTCTCGCCATTTCTACTTTTATAGTTAAGGTTATCGGTCTTTTTTATAAAATACCGATGATAGCATATTTAGGTGCTGAGGGAATGGGATATTTCAACTCCGCCTATGATATTTACTCGTTGTTTTTTGTTATTTCTACAACGGGTATTCCCGTCGCCATTTCAATTCTTGTTGCTGAAAATAAGGTGCAGGGAAGATTAAAAAATATCAAGAGAATATTTCGTGTTTCGCTTATAGCTCTTGGAAGTCTTGGACTTTTGGGTACGTTGGCTATGGGTGTTTTTCACGATGAATTCGCTCAAATTATCAATAACGATAGGGCTGCGTTTTGTATTTTAGCAATATCGCCAACACTTTTAATGATTTGCTTAAGTAGTGCAATCAGAGGATATTTTCAAGGCAATCAGAGTATGATTCCAACCGCAGTTTCGCAAGTGATTGAGGCACTTGGTAAGCTTTTTCTTGGACTTGGCTTTGCTATTATTGCTATAAACAAGGGATATGATATTCCACGCGTTGCGGCATTTGCCGTTTTGGGATTGACTCTTGGTGTTGCTATATCTCTTTTATTTCTTGTTTTATATAAGATTTTATATCGTTTGAAATCGGATAATTATGAACTCTCTAACAGTGAGGATTCTAATGGAACTATTCTTAAAAAGCTTTTGAATATTGCAATTCCCATTACGCTCAGCTCAACGATATTAAGTCTCACTAAAATAATCGATATGACGATGATTTTGGGGCGACTTGGAGATATTGGTTATACGCAAGGTCAATCAAATGCTATATACGGCTCTTATAGTACGATGGCAGTATCTATATATAATTTACCTGCTACTTTAATAAGTGCAATTGCATTACCCCTTGTACCCTTGCTTGTTTCTGCTATTGAGAGTGGCGATTTGCGAAAGGAAATGTCGGTTTTATCTTCTTCGCTAAAAATGGCATCATTGATAGCTTTTCCCACAGGACTCGGTATAGCAGTGTTTAGTGAGCCGATTTTAAAGCTTTTGTTCGCTTCACAGGAAAAAGAAATTGAATATACTGCGCCCTTGCTTTCGCTTCTAGGATTATCCGTGTTTTTATCTGCTATGATAACTATTACAAATGCAATTTTGCAGGCGTATAAGCAGGTGAAAAAACCGATCATAAGTATGGCAATAGGTATTGTAGTTAAATTAATATTTGCATTCCTGCTGATCGGAATTCCGCAAATTAATATCTACGGCGCACCGATAAGTACTTTCGTTTCATCCGTGGTGATAGTCGCATTTAACCTTTATTTTATCGTGAAAAGATCCGGAAAAATAGATAAGGTATATAATTTGTTTGGTAAACCATTTTTAGCAACGTTTTTAGCTGTTGGAATTGGTATGGTGCTTTATTTGTTTTTGCAGGAGCGGATAAATTCAAGATTGCTTATATTGCCTATAATAGTTGTAATTGCTATGCTTTACGGTATTTTGATACTAAAGCTTGGCGCTATAAATGAAGATGAAATATTGATGCTTCCCAAAGGGGAGAAAATTTTAAAAATATTAAACAAAATTCACCTTGTGTGATAGAAGGATTTATGATGTTGAAAAATAAAAAGGTTGAATATATACTTTCAAGAGAAAAATATGATTTTTATGATCTTTGTGCAATAATGGAAATTTTGCGCGGTGAAGGTGGATGCCCTTGGGATACCGAGCAAACTCACGAAAGTATCAGAAAAAATTTTATAGAAGAAACCTATGAGGTTATTGAGGCAATTGACTCAAAGAATACTGAGCTTCTTCGTGAGGAGCTTGGTGATGTAATGCTTCAGGTTGTATTTCACACACAAATGGAGAGGGAACTTGGAAATTTTGATATTAATGACGTTGCTCACGACGTTTGTGCAAAGCTTGTTCATCGCCACCCTCATATTTTTGGTGACGTGAATGCCGAAACTTCAGATGAAGTGCTTAAGAATTGGGAGGCAATCAAAAACATTGAAAAAAGTAGGGAAACTGTTTATGATAAATTGAATAGTGTTCCCGCTATGACACCCGCTTTAATGAGGGCAAGTAAGGTTGCTAAAAAGTCGGGTGAATACAAAGCGCACACTAATGCTCAGATGATTGAATTGATTAAAGCATCGCTTGACAAAATGTCAGAGTCACCCGATAACATTGTGGCAGAAGATATTGGGGAAGCATTGTTTTTATTGAGCGCACTTTCGTCAAAGACTGAAATTGATGCAGAAGAGGCGCTTTTCAAAAAGACAAATTCCTTCATTGAAAAGTATAAAAACTAAAATTTTGGAAAATATGAACAAAATTTGTGTATTATGTTTGTATATTAACTACAAATCCGATTTTTTATGTTTAAAATAGATAAAAAAACAGCAAAAAAATAAATAAAAATTGCAAAAAACCCTTGCAATATCAAGGTTTTTGTGGTATTATATAGGTGTAATGTAATTCATTACATAAATTATGAAAGGTTAGGATTTAAAAATGAACAAAGTTCAATTGGTTGAAGCAGTTGCTGCTGCTGGTAAGCTTACAAAAAAAGATGCAGAGGTTGCAGTAAAGGCGGTTACAGATTCTATCGTTGCTGCTCTTAAGAATGGTGAAAAGGTTCAGCTTGTTGGCTTCGGTACATTCGAAGTTAAGGCTTCTGGCGAAAGAAAGGGCAGAAACCCCAAGACTGGCGAAGAAATCGTTATCGCAGCTTCTAAGCGCCCCACATTTACAGCTGGTAAGGCATTTAAGGACGCAGTAAACTAATTACTATAAAAAATTATGGGCGGTGAACCGCCCATAATTTTTGATTGGAGATATTTATGAGATTGGATAAATTTTTAAAGGTTTCAAGAATTATCAAAAGAAGAACCGTGGCAAATGAGGCGTGTGATAATGCTCACGTTACTGTAAACGGCAGACCTGCTAAGGCATCCTATGACGTTAAAGAGAACGATATTGTTGAAATCACTTTTGGCACGAGGACTCTTAAAATACGCGTTCTCGATATAAAGGAGCACGTTTTAAAGGAAGAAGCATCCTCTTTATATGAGGTCATAACTTAATTCATAAAATAAACACCTGCAACATACCTTTTAGTATGAAAAGTTGGAGGTGTTTTTTTTATGTTGGAAACAAAGGGTACGAACGGAAAGATAGTTCACAATTTAGTGATGAATTCCAGAGAAAAATTAAGCATTGACGGTGTGAAGGATATTATCAGCTTTGATGAGAATAACGTGAATTTAAAAACCGTATGTGGAGATTTATACATTGAAGGCGAAAATTTGCACATTAACGTTTTGAATATCGAAAAGGGTGAGGTTGAGTTAACGGGGAAAGTTTCGGGTCTTAATTATTTGGATTCCAATAACAATGAAAAATCGACTTTACTTTCAAGGATTTTTAAGTGATGGATATAGCCCCAATTGAAATGCTAAAAGCACTATCTATAAGTGCTTTTTGTGGATTGTGTGTATCGTTTATATATGACGTATTTGATGTAGCAATATTTGAAATTTTATCGCGAAAAAACAAGGTTGTAGTTTTTATACTTGATACTTTATTCATATTCATTTTCACCATGGTTTTCATATTGTTGCTTTATTATTTCTGTGATGGCAGAGCGCGAGGGATATTTTTGACAGCATTGTTGTTGGGAGCTTTTCTATATCGCAGAGTTATAAAAAAACCGACAAATAAAATAATAAAGTTATTAATATCCCCAATAAAAATGCTAATTCATCTTTTAATAGATGTGATTAAAAAAATAATAAAATTTTTATCGCAATCTATTGCAAAAAAACGTACTAAGCTGTATAATAAAGGTGTAAAATAAATTGTGTTAAAAACAAAGGCAGAAAGGAGAGCAAGGTGGATATTTCTTCAAAAATAGATTCTAAAAAAATAAAAAAATTGCCCTCTTATTTGCTTTCGGCATTCGTCATTATTTTGGTTATCGTTTCATTAATTATTACGGCCAACAATTTGATGGAATATATTTCGATTAAGCAAGAAAATCAAAAGCTTGAAATAGTGCGAGATAATAAATTACTTGAAATCGATGAGTTGAAATACTATATCAACACTGAAATTGACGATGAATATAAGGAAAGAATGGCTCGACTTTTGGGATATTGCTTTCCTGATGAAACCATATATTACGTTGAATAAGGAATGTTATTATGATTGATGTTTTAATTGTTGGAGGAGGGCCTGCGGGTCTTTCAAGTGCCATATATGCTAAACGTGCAGGACTCTCTGTAACAGTACTTGATAAGGGTGCTTCGGAATGTCAGATTACTAAAGCAACTGAAGTTGAAAATTATCTTGGTTTTAAATCTATTAGCGGAATAGATTTGCACGCTCAATTTGTGGAACACGCTAAAGCGCAGGATATACCCATTGTTAAAAAGGGAGTGGTATCCGTTGAAAAAACGGAATCGGGATTTAAAGTGTTTACAAAGAAGGATGAATTTGAGTGTAAGCATCTTGTTTTGGCTATGGGAAGATCCCACAAACATCTTGGTGTTGAAGGCGAAGATCGTCTTGCCGGTGCCGGTGTTTCATATTGCGCTACTTGTGACGGATTTTTCTTTAGGGATAAGGTGGTTGCGGTCATTGGCGGTGGTGATAGTGCAGTAAGTCAAGCGATATATCTTTCTGCGTTTTGTCAAAAAGTTTATTTAGTTCATCGCAGAGATACTTTTAGAGCTGCAAATTATCTTGTTGAAAGAGCGCGTGAAAAAGACAATATAGAATTTGTTCTTAATGCTACCGTGAATGAAATTCTTGGTGATAATTTTGTTGTGGGTGTAAATGTTACTCAAGAAGAAGATTCTCGCACTATTGAATGTGACGGTGTTTTCGGTGCAGTTGGAGAAAAGCCGAATATGTCATTTGTGATTGACGGACTCCATACAACTTCACAGGGACAAATTGTAACCGACAATTACTGCAGAACTAATATCAAGAGACTTTATGCAGTCGGTGATATAAGAGATAGAGAGGTATATCAAATAATTACTGCGGTTGCTGACGGCGCATTGGTGGTTGAAGGCATACTTAAAGCATAAGGTAATAAAATTAAATAAAAACTCATATATTTCACTAAAAAGATTTAGGAGATGAAGTATATGAGTTTTTTGTTTTTTAAAAGATGTGTTCTTGTGTTTTTGTGTATTGTTATGGTCTTTTCTTGCGGAATAATGGGTATTTCAGCTAAAGAAAACACACAGAATGAAAATATGAAATTTGACTGCAAAAGCGCAGTTTTAATGGAAGCAACTACGGGAACGGTTTTATATGAATATAATCCTGATTTGGCACTTCCACCTGCCTCGGTCACGAAGATAATGACCTTACTTTTAGTGATGGAAGAAATCGAAAAGGGGAATTTAAAATACACGGATACTATAACTACGAGTGCTTATGCAGCGTCTATGGGCGGATCTCAGGTATTTTTAAAAGAGGGAGAGCAGATGAGTGCTGAGGATATGATAAAAAGTGTGGTTATTGCATCCGCTAACGATGCTGCGGTTGCTCTTGCGGAGCATATATGCGGTTCGGAGCAGATATTTGTTCAAAGAATGAACGAAAAGGCAAAAGAGCTTGGAATGGAAAATACCTGTTTTGAAAATACAAACGGTCTTGACGATACTGCGAGTAATCATTTGACAAGTGCTATGGATATAGCTATTATGTCGCGTGAATTAATCAAGCACGAGGATATATTAAAATTTAGCTCGATATGGATGGATACCATTCGAAACGGAGAGTTTGGACTAACGAATACAAATAGACTTGTAAGGTTTTATCAGGGAGCGACGGGACTCAAAACCGGCTCAACTTCAAAAGCAAAGTTTTGCATTAGTGCAACTGCCAAGCGCAGAAATATGCACCTTATTTGTGTAATTATGGGAGCTCCAAGCAGTGCAGAGAGAAATTCTATTGCTACCCAATTACTGAACTGGGGATTTGCAAATTTTGAATTATATCAAAACCCAGGTGAAAAATTAGAACCTGTAAAGGTTACGGGGGGAACTGAAGATAAATGCCATATTTTTACTGAAGATTTTTCGTGTGTGGTTAAAATGGGAAATGCATCTAAAATCGAAAAGAAATATGAAATCCCCAATAAAATCAATGCTCCCTTGGGAAAATGTGAGGAGATTGGAAAAATTTTATATTACCATAATAATGAAATTATAGGAGAATCACCCGTTCTTTCTTGCGAAAATATCGATAAGATTGATTTTTGGGGAATATTTGTTAGAATTTTGTCGAAAATTCTTCTAAAATAGTAAATTTCCTCTTGCATTTTTAATCAAAAAGTAGTAAAATAAATGATAGTTGATTTTAGAAGGGAAACATAAATATGACACTTAAATTAAATGACAAATATTTAAAGAATTTTATTTCCGAGCATGAATATGAATGTATCGCACCTATGGTTGCCGTAGCTGATAAAATGCTTAGAGAAAAAAGTGGAGCAGGTAATGCATTTCTTGGTTGGATGGATTTGCCTCAAAATTATGACAAGGAAGAATTTGAAAGAATCAAAGTTGCTGCTAAGAAAATTCAGGCAGACTGCGATGCATTTATCGTAATCGGTATTGGCGGTTCATATCTTGGCGCAAGAGCAGTAATTGATTTCCTTAGTTCTGCACAGCTCAAGGATAAAGTAAAGACACCTGATATTTACTATGCAGGTTGCAATATCAGTGCAACTGCTCTTAATGAACTTCTCTATATTTGTGAAAATAAAAATGTATGCATTAACGTTATATCCAAATCAGGTACTACAACAGAGCCTGCGGTTGCATTTAGAGTGCTTCGTGCATTCCTTGAAAAGAAATACGGTGTTGAAGAAGCTAAACAGAGAATATATGTTACTACTGACAAGGCACGTGGAACACTTAAGGCATTCTCAACTCAGCAGGGATATGAAACATTTGTTGTTCCCGATGATGTTGGTGGAAGATTTTCTGTTCTTACAGCTGTAGGACTTCTTCCTATTGCTGTTGCGGGTATTGATATTGATGCTCTTATGCAGGGTGCTAATGATGCAAGAATTGCATACTCAAGCTCCGATATCTATCAAAATGATGCATACAAATATGCAGCAATGAGAAATATTCTTTACCGTAAGGGTAAATCCGTTGAACTTCTTGTTGGATACGAGCCATTCGTGGGTATGATTCAGGAATGGTGGAAGCAGCTTTACGGAGAGAGCGAAGGTAAGGATGGAAAGGGCATTTTCCCTGCATCCGTAATTTTCTCTACAGACCTTCACTCACTCGGTCAGTATATTCAGGAAGGACAGAGAATTCTCTTTGAAACAGTTCTTTCAATTAACGATACAAAGAGTACATTCGAAATTCCTTACGATGAAGCTAACATTGATGGTCTTAACTTCCTTGCGGGCAGAGATATTAACGAACTCAAACAAACCGCTATGAGAGCAACTCAGCTTGCACATATCGATGGCGGAGTGCCCAATATTCACATTGAACTTGCGGAACGCAATGAATATTCTCTTGGATATTTGATTTACTTCTTCGAGCTCGCTTGTGCTATGTCTGGATACCTTCTTGGTGTTAATCCTTTTGATCAGCCCGGCGTTGAAGCATACAAGAAAAATATGTTTGCTATGCTTGGAAAACCCGGTTATGAGGAATTAAGAAAGACTCTTGAGGAAAGAAATATATAAAGTTTGTAAATTTTGCAAATTTTGTGCATATTTTTGGTTAATTTTTTATAAAAACTACTTGCAATTTATCTTTCTATAGTGTATAATTAATACATAAGAAGGAGCATTATGCTTCAATAACTCTTGGAGGTAATTTATTATGGTGAAATTGATAATTGGCGTTAAAGGTACTGGCAAAACAAAAACTCTTATCGAAATGGTAAATAATGCACAGGCTGCAACAAATGGTTGCGTAGTTTGCATCGAAAAGGGTAACAAATTGCGTTATGATGTTAATAGCCAAGTTAGACTTATAGATACTGTTGAGTACTTAGTAGCTGACGCTCAGTCACTCTTTGGTTTTGTAGCAGGTATTTTGGCAAGCAACTATGACGTTACTGATATTTTTATTGACTCTTGCTTGAAGATTTGCAACGAGGATGTTGCTGCTTTTGAAAAGTTCTTGCTTGAAGTTGAAGCACTTGCGCTTAAGAATGATGTTAACTTTACTATTACGTCATCTTTGCCTGTAGAAAATGTAACTGATATAATGAAAAAATTCATCTAAATAAATATAATAGCTCAATCGCTTGATTGAGCTATTTTTTATTGACAAAACGTTTTTTTGATGATATAATTATACTGTAATTCTTTAGCAAAGGAGTTTGTTTATGAACAAGATTATTACTATTGGCAGAGAATTTGGAAGTGGTGGCAGAGAATTTGGAAGAAGGCTTGCCGAGGAGCTTGGAATAGAGTATTACGATAAGGAAATAATTACAGCAATTGCCGAAAAAACTTCAATGTCGCAAGAATACGTTCAAGAGGTTCTTGAAGGCAAACCACATACCCTTTATCCTATTACCATTGGACAAAGTATGTTAATTCAAGATAATTTTTATATTCAACAGGAGCAATCTATTTATCTTGCTCAAAGTGAGATAATAAGAGAGCTTGCTCAAAAATCAAGCTGCGTGATAGTTGGTAGATGTGCCGACTTCATTTTGAGAGATCTTAAACCATACCGTATCTTCGTATATGCTGATATGGACAGTAGAATCAAGAGATGTATTTCTCGAAGCACTGACCTCGAAAAGCATTTGACTGAAAAGGAAATTAAAAAACAAATAATTAAAATTGACAAAAACAGAGCTAAATATTATGATTATTATACGGGTAACGAATGGGGAGATAAGAGCAATTACGATCTCTGCATAAATACCACTGATCTCGTTATCAAAGATATTGTTCCTGCAATTGCCAAGATGCTTTAAGTTGATTCTGCGCTCCGCTGATTTTTATCAGCGGAGCTTTTTTATCGTCACTATTAACTTATCTTTGAAATATAATGTAGTAAAGATAAGGAGGCGGAATATGAATGTTTTATTTTTAGGCGGTGATCTGCGACAAAAATATGCAAGTGATTATATGATAAAAAACGGTTTTAATTCCAAAGTGTATCTTAATTTTAACATAGAAGAGATAGATGAAGAAATAAGAGAAGCTAAAGTTATTTCTTTACCAATCCCTGTATCCAATGACGGAATTTATTTGAAAATGCAAGAAAAATCCGTGTTAATCAATGATATCATAGAAATGACGAATTCAGATTGTGTAATTGTTGGTGGCAAATTCACCAATCAAATCAAAGACAAGTATGCTATAAATAGAACCATTATTGATTATATGGAGATTGAGCCGTTTCAAATTCAAAATGCGCTTCTTTCGGCAGAGGGAGCTATCCATTATGCAAAGCAGAAATTTGAAAAGAGTATACATGGAGCAAATATTGCAATATTTGGTTGTGGACGCATTGGTAAAATTCTTGCATATTTATTGAGATCTCAAGGCGCTACAGTTACTGTTATAGCAAGATGTGATATTAATCTTACGTGGAGTAAGTTGATAGGTTTAAACACTCTAAAAATAGCAGCTAAAAATAAGCTTATGATAAAAAAGTACGATATTATTTTTAATACTATACCATACAGAATTATGGATGAAGAATTTGCGATGTCTGTAGATCCTAATACGCTTATTATTGATCTTGCATCGTCTCCATATGGAATAGATGATCAATTAGTTAAAGAATACAATTTAAAATATTTCAGAGAGCTTGGGATACCTGGTAGGTATGCACCCGTGAGCGCTGGTGAAATAATAGCCAAGACCATAATAAATAATATACTTACAAGGGAGGATTTGATTTGATAGGATTTGCTTTAACAGGGTCGTTTTGCACAATATCAAAAGCATTAGAAATAATGAACATCTTGGTTTTGCGTGGATATGATATTCTGCCTATTATGAGCGAGAACGTATATAATACTGATACAAGATTTGCTTCTTTTGAAGAGGTTAGAAAAAAAGCTATTGAGATAAGTGGCAGAGAAATCGTACACACGATAACAGAAGCAGAGCCACTTGGCCCTAAAATCAAGCTTGATGCTATGGTGGTGTGTCCCTGTACGGGAAACACACTCTCAAAAATAGCAAATGGAATTACTGACACGAGTGTTACTATGGCAACAAAGGCTCATTTGAGAAACAATAATCCGTTGTTGATTTGCCTTGCCTCCAATGATGCTCTTTCTGCAAATTTGAAAAATATAGCTACCTTAATGTCGAGAAAAAACGTGTATTTTACACCGATGCATCAGGATGATCCTGTAAACAAGCCACATTCTCTTGTTGCGGAATTTGAACTTGTGGCAAATTCTTTGGAGCTGGCTCTTGAGGGAAAACAAAATCCCAGAATATTTATATAAAACAAAAATCGCAGATTTTGAATCTGCGATTTTTATTATTTATTCATAGATGTTTCCACTTCC
>JAGBYG010000135.1 GCA_017628875.1 Clostridia bacterium | reverse complement strand
AGCGGACCGATAATTCACTTGTGAATTATCAAAAATTTACGTAAAGTCTGCAGAAACCTGCGCGAGTGTTTTGCCGCGCTTTTTCAAAAGCGCGCGCCCGCCGCGTAGGCGATTTTTACTTCAACTAACTTCCAAATGGAGAAACACTATGAAACACCCGACTTACATCAAAAATTGCATAGAGTTGCTTGAGCAGTCGGGCTATTCCGCATATGCGGTAGGCGGTGCGGTAAGGGATTCCCTGCTTGGCAAGGAGCCGTTTGACTGGGACGTGACAACGAGCGCCAAACCCGACGAGATTTTGTCCGTTTTTGCAGAATTTCGCACCATACCGACAGGAATAAAGCACGGCACTATCACCGTTTTGTTTGAAGAAAACGGAGCGCGCCACCCTGTTGAGATAACCACTTTTCGCGTTGACGGAGAATATCGCGACTCCCGACACCCCGAAAGCGTTAGCTTTTCAAAGAACATCCAAGACGACCTCTCGCGTCGCGATTTCACAGTAAACGCGATGGCATACAACGAAAAAAACGGTCTTGTTGACATTTTTGGCGGTCAAAAAGACCTTGAAAATAAAATTATTCGTGCGGTTGGCGATCCCGAAACACGTTTTTATGAGGATGCGCTCCGAATTTTGAGAGCGTTCCGTTTTTCTTCCCAACTTGAATTTGAAATTGAAGAAAATACACTTATTGCAGCTCAAAAATGTGCTCCGCTACTCAAAAACATTGCACGTGAACGAATTTTTGCAGAGATGAAACGGCTTTTAGCATCAAGAGGTGTTGCATATTCTCTGAAAAAAATGATTGAATACAACGTTTGGCAAGAAATTTTTGATATTTGCGCGCCAACAAGCGAACAAATCAGCTTAACAGAGCGCGTGTCAGACGGCAATTTCGCCACTCGTTTTGCAATTTTGCTTTCAAATTATAGCGAAAATGAGCGCGAGCGCACACTTAATTCGCTCCGCCCATCAAACGACGAGAAAAGAAAGGTCTTGCGCCTTTGTAGGCTGTCAAGCTTCCCTGCCCTCGACTCAAATTTTCCAAAAACAGCAAGGCATTTCCTTCATTTATATGATAATATCTTACACGATGCGCTTGAGGTTCTTTCCGCTTGGACGAAAAACGAAGATTTTGCGTCTCTCAAAGAAGCAATTTTGAACGAACAAAAGCAAAAAAGACCGCTTAAGATTTCGGATTTAGCCGTCAACGGAGAGGATTTGCTTCCCCTCTGTGTCGAAAATCGTGCACTTGTGGGAAAAACGCTTAATTTGTTGCTTGAAAAAGTCATCGAAGCACCCGGGCTAAACGAAAAGCCCATTTTACTTGAACAAGCCAAAGAAATAATCAAAAATTTTAAATGAAATATTGCATTTAAACTAAAAGTTTGCTATAATAAATCCGAATTTATTGGAATATAATTACTTAGTGAATTTTTTAACTATACATCGGAGGTATTTATGAAAATTATTAAGGTTAAAAATTATGACGAAATGAGCGAAGAAGCTCTCAAAATCATTCTCGACGTTGTTAGAAGCAAGCCCGATGCGGTGCTTGGACTTGCAACCGGCTCAACTCCCTTGGGTCTTTACGCAAAAATGGCACAGGATCACAAAGAGAATGGCACTTCCTATGCGAAATGCCGTACGGTAAATCTCGACGAATACGTTGGACTTGACATAAGCAGTGACCAGAGCTATGTTTATTTTATGAGAGAAAACCTCTTCAAAAACATTGACATTAAGCTCGAAAACACTCACATCGAAAACGGCAAGGCAGATGATAAAGAAGCAGAATGTGCTCGCTACAATGCCCTTCTTAATGAGCTTAAACAGGACGTTCAGGTGCTCGGCATCGGTTCAAACGGCCATATCGCATTCAATGAGCCCGGCACTCCCTTTGATTCTGTAACACATATCGTTGACCTTGCAGAAAGCACTATCAAGGATAATTCCCGTCTCTTTAATTCAATAGACGAAGTTCCCCGTCAGGCATTCACTATGGGACTTTCAAATATTATGAATGCAAAGAAAATCATTATTCTCGCAAACGGTGAGGGCAAGGCATACGCCATCGGTGAGCTTGTGAACGGCGAAATTCGTGAGGAAGTTCCCGCAACAATCTTGCGCAACCACCCCGATTGCATCCTCATCTGCGACGAACTTGCAGGTAAGTATATTTAAAAGTTAGTTAAGTGAAGGATGTTACTTTTTTTGAGAAAAAAGTAACCAAAAAGCTTTAATCAGCTTCGCGACAAAATTTCGCGCAAATCGTGTCAACGAGTTGACACAAGACGAGTAAATTTTGAAAAACAAATCTTTGATTTGGTTTTCGCAGTTTTGAAAATTCAATACTGACCGTTGTACTTGTACATAAGGGCAGAATTGGAGTTTCAAAACCGAGGATTTCGCAAGAAATACTCGAAAATTTACGAAGAGCCAGTGCAAACCCACGCGATTGTTTTGCTCCGCTTTTTCAAAAGCGGAAGTCCGAGCGGCTTGAGCGGTCTTATCTTTGTAACTTCTTTCAACCAATAAAAATAAAAGGAAAATTTAAAAATGGCACAATCAAAAATATTACGCGCTATGACAAGTGACGGAAGCGCGAGAATACACATTATCAATTCAACTGATATTGTAAACACGGCAATTGAATATCACCAAACAACGCCCACAGCAAGTGCAACGCTTGGACGTCTTCTTACCGCGACCTCGATTATGGGTTGTATGCTTGGTGAGGTTGAAAACAGCATCACGGTTTGCTTTGGCGGTGACGGCCCTGCAGGCAGAGTTTTGGCGGTGGGTGACTACTATGGAAACGTGCGCGGATATATTCAAAATCCCGACGTTGACCTTCCCCTAAAGTCCAACGGCAAGCTTGACGTTGGTGGCGCAGTTGGTCAGGGACTTTTGAACGTTATTCGTGATACGGGCGCAGAAATTCCTTTTTCCGGCTCAATTAAGATAGTTAGTGGTGAAATTGCCGAGGACATCGCGCAATATTACGCAGAAAGCGAGCAAATTCCAACGGTTTGTGCACTTGGCGTACTTGTGGAAACGGATTGCTCCTGCCGAGCTGCCGGCGGAGTTCTTATTCAGCTCCTTCCCTTTGCAGATGATAAGACAATCGCAGCAATCGAAAAGAACGTTCCGAAGCTCTCTAACGTTTCTGCCCTTTTCGAAGCAGGACTTTCAAACGTTGAGATAGCGGAAATCGCCCTTGAGGGTATCGAATATGACCTTTTCGATGAGCTTGACGTTGATTATCTTTGCAACTGCTCAAGGGATAGAATGGAACGTGCACTCATTTCTCTTGGCAAGAGTGAGCTTCACAAAATGCTTGCAGAACAAGTTGCAGAGGGTAAAGAGGAGCATTTGGAGGTAAATTGCCGTTTTTGTAATAAAAAACATCTCTTTACTCGCGATGACATTGAAAAAATGTTTAAAGAATAATAAAAAATCAAGAAAATTTTGCAAAAAACTATTGACATTTAAATTTGACTGTGATATAATAACTTCTGCCGTTGAAAGAACGGCAGGTATGGAAGCATAGCTCAGTTGGGAGAGCATCTGCCTTACAAGCAGAGGGTCATAGGTTCGAGCCCTATTGTTTCCACCATTTTTTATAATCGGAGGCACATAACACTCCGATGTAGGAATATGAATGCGGGATACCGCAGT
>JAGBYG010000134.1 GCA_017628875.1 Clostridia bacterium | reverse complement strand
GACCAACCTCAGAGTTACCCATATCGTCATCGGAGGGAAGACCTACTGCCGTTCCGTGCGCCTTGAGGGAAACCATAGGATAGTTTGCCATAAGCATATCGAGTGTGGGAGTGTAAGCACCCGCAACTGCGTTTGAAATTGTGTCGGGAGCAAGACCTACACCGTCCATAACGATGGTGAGAACAGGGCCTTTAACTCCTTCAAAATTGTTAAGTTTGTTAAGAGATTTGTTCATTTAGAACCTCCGTAAATAGTATAAAATTTTCACTACTTTATAGTATAACTTTTTTTGAGAATTTTTGCAATAGTTTTTGTGAAAAAATAAAATAATATTTTCACAAACTTGACTTTTGAGTATTTGTGGTGTATAATAATTAAGTTGTAATTATATTTTCGAAAGGAAGTAAAAATAAATGTCAGAATGCACGCACAACTGTTCAAGTTGTTCTCATAGTTGTTCAACAAAGTCAAAGCAGGACTTTTTAGAGCCGATCAATGCAAAATCGAGTATAAAGCACGTTATAGGTGTTGTTAGCGGAAAGGGTGGCGTTGGTAAATCGATGGTTACATCTACTCTTGCAACACTTATGCAAAGAGCGGGCTACAAGGTTGGTATCCTTGATGCCGATATTACAGGCCCATCTATCCCCAAGGCATTTGGAGTGAATGCAGACGTTGAGGGAGATGATGACGGAATGATCCCGCCTCAAAGCTCAACGGGAATTAAGATAATGAGTGTAAATCTTCTTTTGCCCGACGTTACGGCCCCTGTGGTTTGGAGAGGTCCTGTTATTGCGGGAACTGTAAAGCAATTTTGGAGTGGCACTGTTTGGGGCGACCTTGACTATCTTTTCGTTGACTGTCCTCCCGGAACTGGTGACGTACCCCTCACGGTTTTTCAGAGCATTCCGCTTGACGGAATTGTAATCGTATCTTCTCCTCAGGAGCTTGTTTCGATGATAGTTGAAAAGGCGGCAAATATGGCGAAGATGATGGACGTTGATGTTATCGGTCTTGTTGAAAATATGAGCTACGTTAAATGTCCCGATTGTGATAAGATAATAAAGATTTTTGGTGAGAGCCATATTGAGCAGATAGCAGAGAAGTACGGTTATCCGCTTCTTGCAAAAATGCCCATCGATCCTACACTTGCATCGCTTGTTGATGCGGGCAGAATTGAGGATATGAGGGTTGACTATCTTGAAAACGCAGTAGAAGTTCTTAAAACAGTTAAAAATATTAAATAATCCAAGGGGAGAAAATGGTTAAATTAATTATAGTCAGACACGGAAACAGTATTGGCAATTTCAAGAGAATTTTCATCGGGCAGACGGACTGGGGGCTTTCTGAGATAGGTGAAGCGCAGGTTAAACGCCTCACCGAATATTTGAAGCAATTTCACATAGACGAGATATATTCAAGCGACCTTTGCAGAGCATATAACACGGTTTTGCCAACTGCAGAAAGACTTGGACTTGAAATTCACAAAAGAGAAGGTCTGCGCGAAATTTATGCAGGCGAGTGGGAGCAAAAGACCTTTGTTGAGCTTGCCGAAAATTTTGCCGAAAGCTATTGGACTTTCCAAAACGATATTGGAAATGCTCAGCCCGATGGGGGAGAGAAGATTTCAGACGTTTTTGTGCGCATAAAGAAAGCAATCGAAGAAATCCTTGCCGAAAATGAGGGAAAGACCGTTCTTATCGGCACGCACGCAACCGTTATTCGAGTTATGAATTGCCTGTGGCACGGAGATACGCTTGAAAATTTGCAAAAGTACGATTGGGTGTCTAATGCGGCGGTTTGCCATATTGAATATGAAAATGGCAAGTATAACGTTGTTGAATACGGCCACGATGCTCATCTTGAGGGAATAATCACTCACGTTGGTGTAAAAAAACAAGACTAAAACAAGATTAATATTAAAAAAATGTCGATTTTTCATTGTGCATAATGCACAAAATTTATGAAAAGTCGATATTTTTTATATAAACTATTTACAAATAAAAACAAATGTGATATAATCAAATTAGAAAGAGGAAGCTCTTTCATTTAAATAAAACTCGAAAGGAATGATTTGATGAAGATTACTATTGTTGGCAGACAGATGAACGTTTGGGATTCAACCAAAGAAATGGCTGAAAAGAAACTCGCAAAGCTGGACAAATATTTTGGTTCAGAGGCCTCCGCAACAGTAACGTTCAGTTGCAAGCGTGAGCGTGATAGCGTTGAAATCACGATTCATGGTGCTAACACAATCTTTCGTGCTGAGGTTGAGGACACCAGCTTCCAGAACGCAATGGATCGCTGTGTAGAAATTATTGACCGACAGATCAGAAAGAACAAAACTCGTCTTGAAAAACGACTTAAAGAGGGCGAATTCACCTTTCCTGATTTTGACGAGGGTCTTGATGAGGATCCCGAATTTATCGTAAGAACAAAGGAGTTTGAGCTCTTCCCGATGAGTGTTGAAGAAGCAATTATGCAGATGAACCTGCTTGGACATCAGTTCTTCGTTTTCTTCAATGACGCAACCGATAGCATTTCCGTTGTTTACACAAGAAAAGACGGCAGCTATGGACTTATTAACCCCATAATTTATAAATGAAAAGGTTAATGGCAATTAAATAAAGTGAATTTTCCCACCGCGCAAGCGGTGGGATTTTTTGTTGTAGATGTTGAATTGGGATTTATCGGGGAGTTAAAAAGATAGTTTAAAACCAATGAGAAACTCCATCAGTCGCGCGAGCGCGACAGGCTTCGGCCCAGGTCGTAAGCATAGCTTACTCCCCGCTTTGGCTAAAAATATGCCATTGGCATATTTTTTTAACGCGTCGCGCCCTCTGCGGAAGGAGCCTCTGTTAGATGCACTTTCGACTATAGACATATAGTTCAAATT
>JAGBYG010000133.1 GCA_017628875.1 Clostridia bacterium | reverse complement strand
ATTGGTAACACAAATAAGCCCCATTAGCTCAGAAGGTAGAGCACATGACTTTTAATCATGGTGTCCGGAGTTCGACTCTCCGATGGAGCACCAGAAAAAACCTCATTCGCAAGAATGAGGTTTTTTCAATAAATTAGAAAAATATAACTAAATGGCTGTCTTGCCTACAAATGTTAATAATATAATCCCAAGGAGTACCCAGTTACTCCTTTTTTACTTTTTGATAAAAAATATTGACTTGCTAAATTCGGAATGCTATAATGTTGTTAAAACACAAATCATCAAAGGAGATTTTGTAATGAAAATTTCATCCTTCGTACACTTCGCTACATTTGGTGTTAAAACTATATTATTTAGAAAGAAACTTCCTATTTTGGGTACTGTCATTGTGACCGATAAGTGTAATTTACATTGTAAACATTGTTCGGTAAATAACATTACTGCTGTTATTCATCCGTATGAGCAAGTTCGTCGCGAGATGCAAGAGCTTTATGATATGGGCATTAGAATTTTGTTTTTCTGCGGTGGTGAAACATTCCTTTGGCGTGACGGAGAAAAGACCTTGCGTGACCTTGTAATAGAAGCAAAGGAAATGGGATTTCTAATCGTTAATGTTGTTACTAACGGCACACACCCCATAGATTTGCCTGAAGCGGATTTGATTTTATTAAGTCTTGACGGTGATAGAGAGCATCACAACGATATTCGAGGAAATACATACGATACGATTATGAATAATATTGCCAATGCGACAGCGGATAATATTTGTTTTTATATGGCAATAAATCAGATAAATAAGGATTGCGTGGCGCACGTTTGCCGTACCGCGCGCGATACTAAAAATGTAAAAGCGGTTTCATTCAATTTTCACACACCATATCCCGATACAAGAGAATTGGCACTCACGAAAGAAGATAAGAAAAAATGCTGCGATACCATTGAGCAGATGATGAAAGAGGGTGCGCCCGTGTTCAATCTTAAGAGCGCGTTTCCCTATCTTATAAATAATAGCTTTCCAACTCCTTGCCATCAATGTGTGGTTATTGAAAATGGGAAGATTTCCACCTGCGGAAGATGTATTGACGTGCCAGATCTTTGCTCGGAATGTGGATACTTCTTCGTTGCAGAGTATACACTTTTGTTCCGTGGCAATATTAAAATTATTTTTGAAATGCTTCGAACCTACTTGAAGTACATTTAAGGAGAAATTTATGAGCGTAATCACAGATTTAACGAGAATGTGGCTGACAAGAACGGTTAAGCCCTTCGAATTTAAAAATGAATACGATCAAAACTTGCCATTTGCCGAATGCGATGGCCTTGGGCTCTATGTCCATATTCCGTTTTGTAAGAGTATTTGCAATTTTTGTCCTTATTGCAAGGTGAAATATTCAGAGGATATTTGCAATAAATACATAGATGCCTTAATTCGTGAAATTCATATTGTGGGCTCACAGTATGAGGGTAAGAAAACCGTTACAAGCTTGTATTTTGGAGGAGGTACTCCTGCTCTTGCCGTGGATAGAATTGGCGAGATAATTTCTGCATTGGAGGAGCATTTTATAATAACTGAGGGAATAGGACTTGAGCTTCACCCCGACAATGTAAACGTTGAAGTATTGAATGTTTTGAAAAATGCAGGTGTTACAAAAATAAGTATAGGAATTCAGTCGTTTGGCGATAAATATCAAAAGATACTTGGCAGAAAGAAGGTCGATACCGAGTCGATGGCTAAAGCACTTAGTCAAGTGCCTTTTGAAACCGTGTCGATGGATTTGATTTTTGCACTTCCCGAGCAGACCTATAATGATTTGAAAAATGATATTGATGAGGCATTCTCGCTCGGTGCAAATCACGTTGCAATTTATCCGTTCATTGATTTTACGTTTACTAAAAGTCCCGTTAAGGCGATGCCCAAAAAACAAAAGCGTAAGCTTTTGGACGATATAACGAAATATTGCTATTCAAAAGGATATTCCAGAAATTCCATTTGGACTTTTTCGCGCGACAAGGCGGAATATTCCTCGATGACGCGTGAAAACTTCCTTGGATTTGGTTGCTCAGCAACCACGCTTTTGAGAGACCAATTTAAAATAAATACCTTTGACGTTGAAGAATATTGCAAGAGAATAGCTGAAAATAAACTTCCAACTTCGCTTACAATAAGATTTATTAAGCGCCAAAGAATGATTTATTGGCTCTTCTGGACGGCATATAGCACAAGGGTTGACGAGAGGGATTTTGAAAAATTCTTTGGTGTTTCCCTCAAAAAGATGTATGGCTTTGAACTTTTTATTGCCAAGCTTTTGGGTTTTGTCAAAGAGAAAAGCGGAATCTACGAAATGACCTTAAAGGGCGCGTTTTATTACCACTACTATGAGAATTTCTATACACTTTCATATATCGACAAAATGTGGGGAATA
Organism: Clostridia bacterium; assembly: GCA_017628875.1. Classification (GTDB taxonomy): domain Bacteria; phylum Bacillota; class Clostridia; order Oscillospirales; family CAG-272; genus RGIG4608. The sequence continues at coordinate 5,520 of JAGBYG010000133.1, read as the reverse complement.
ATGCGAAATGAAGCGTTTCCTGAAAAAATAGAGCTTTAAAGAAAAAAGATGTCTGTACTTGCAGACACCTTTTTTTGTTGACTAAATTGGGATTTATCTATTGGGCGGGCGATTCACGAATCTCCCGTCACCGATAAATCAAAAATTGAAGTTGAATATCCCCTTAATCCACTTAATTTCTTCTTTTCCCACCGCGCGTGTTATTTTTAAAAGAATGAAATAGAGCAAGGTGGTGAGCAAAATTGCTGGTAGGGTGTTTATATCGTAAACGGAGCGCAAAGCACTCAAAATCCGCGTGCTTACAACTATTGAAATTACGGGTAAGGCAAACCATTTTAATACTTTAAATCTCATTTTTGTTACCTTGACGAGTTTCCAAATGCTTGCACCCGAATTAAAAATTTCACTAATAATGATGAGTGTTATGTAGCCGTAAATTCCCATTTTGGGAATCAAAATCCATACCATTACAAGTGAGCAAAGAGTGTCCGTAATGTTAATTGCCATCGTATAAAGATGCTCCCCAAGACCCTTTAGCATATTGTCAACCGTGGTATCAAGGTACATTATCGGTATGATGTGAGCAACGAACCGAATGTATTGTCCTGCATCTGATGAGCCGTAAATTTTCGTTCCCAATTCGTCAGAAAAGAATATCATCACACCCGAAACACCCACCGCAAAGGCAAGGGCGAGTTGGCAAACGCGACCTGCCACATATTTTATCTCCGTTTTGTTATTTTGAATTTTCAATTCTGCGAGTTCCGGCACAAGCAGACTCGAAAACGAGTGAATAATTGCCGAGGGAAAGAGGACGAGTGGCATAACCATACTCTGGAGTGTTCCGTACGCAACCAACGATTGCGCCCTATTCGAACCGCTTTTTTGTATACCGATTGGAATTAAAATGTGTTCAATCGTAAGCAGAGCTGAGCGAAAATAGGTCGAAAATGCAAGCGGGAGAGCAATTCCGAGCATTTTTTTTGTGATTTTTCGTTCGTTGATTTGTTTATGGGCATCGAAGGTACCTTCCCATACTGATTTGCGTTCAAAAACATAGAAAAACAGAGAAATTGAAAATGAAAGTATTTCAGAAAGCGCGCCGCCAAGTACTAAGGCGATGCAGCACGATTCCATATCTCGCCCGAAAAAGAGGTCGAGCAGGGCGATGCAAAAAATCATTCTCGCAAGCTGCTCGCTTATTTGCGCAATCGCATTTTTATATACTCGGCGCACGGCGGTAAAATAACCGTTAAAGCAAGCGGAAAGCGAGATGAGTGGCAAGGTTGCTGCACAGAGCCGAAGTGGTTTTATCACGCGTGTATCCTTTAGTGCTTGAATGGACAAGGGTTCTGCCAAAACGAGTAAAAGACAAGCCGAAAGCAGACCGAAGAAAAGGGAATAGCAGATGCATTTTTTCATAGAAACACGAGCTTTTTGGTAATTTTTTTCGCCAAGTGCATCGGAAATCAGACGTGTGACGGTGAGATTTATGCCCGAAAGCGCAAGTGTTAGAGCAAATGAGTAAATGCTACCCAAAAGTGTGTAAAGTCCTAATGCTTCCGCCCCAATTTTGCGCGAAATATACGCATTGAATGCTACCGAAAGTCCGCGTAGAGCGAGCGCCACACAAGTCATCAAAAAACCATTTGCCAAATACCGTTTTAACCTCGTCATTGTTTGTCCCCACTTTTGTTTTTTGTAAAGTATATGCGTAAGAATGGGGGAATATTATTTGTGTTGTAATGCTAAAAAGTTAGTTAAGTTAAGACCGCTCACGCCGCTGGGGCGCGCGCCTCTTTTCTTGACTGCCTCACAGCAGTCATTTGCTAAAGCAAAATCGAAAAGTGAAAAAGCGCGGCAAAACAATTGCGTGGATTAGTGCTGATTTTATGTAAATTTTCGATAAAACACGAGTGTTTTATCGGTTCACTTGCTAAAATCCTTTTACGAAAATAAATTTTCGACAAGGATTTCATCAATTGTACTACGAAAACCAAATCAAAGATTTGTTTTTCTAAAATTTACTTTGACTATGCGTCGCCGTTTTGATAGCAATATCCTTACGCTTTGTGGTAGCAAATCACAGATTTTCGAGGTAAAGAGAAAATCGTTATGTGTTGTTTTGCTTTACAAAACAACACGATTTGCGCGAAATCTTGCGCAAAGCTCCACAAAAAGTTTTGCGGAGCTTTTTCAAAAGCGACCCATTTTGTTTTTAACTAACTATTCGATAAATCCCAATTTAAAGTTCACGTAAGATTATAAAAATAAAACAGAGCAAGTGGGAACTTGCGCTGTTTTATGTGTTGTATGATTTATGTCCTTAATTAGGCAAGACATCCCTTAAGATGTCTTGAACGGCTGGGGTGACGGAGCTTACGGAGTGCCTTTGCCTCGATCTGACGAATACGCTCACGAGTGATGTCAAATTCCTTACCAACCTCCTCAAGCGTGCGGCTTCTGCCATCATAAAGTCCGAAACGGAGTTTAATTACGTGCTCCTCACGGGGGGTGAGTGTATGAAGCTCACGCTCAATTACCTCACGCAAGATAGTTGCAGATGCAATTTCAGAGGGTTGGGGTGCATCATCATCGGGAATAAAGTCACCAAGGTGGCTATCCTCCTCCTCACCGATGGGTGTTTCAAGAGAAACGGGGTCCTGAGCGATTTTCATAATCTCTCTAACCTTTTCTGCGGACATACCCATCTTTTCGCCGATCTCATCTGCAGTAGCTTCTCTACCAAGTTCCTGAAGCATCTGGCGGCTATATCTTGACACCTTATGAATGGTTTCAACCATATGAACAGGAATTCTAATTGTTCTTGCCTGATCTGCTATAGCTCTTGTGATTGCCTGACGAATCCACCAAGTAGCATAGGTCGAGAACTTAAAGCCCTTTTCATAGTCAAACTTTTCAACTGCCTTCATAAGACCGATGTTGCCTTCTTGAATAAGATCAAGGAAGAACATACCCTTGCCAACGTAACGTTTTGCGATACTTACAACAAGACGAAGGTTTGCTTCAACAAGCTTCATTTTTGCATCTTCATCTCCTGCTGCCATTCTTTCGGCAAGATCCTTTTCCTCCTCTGCAGAAAGAAGCGGAACGCGACCAATCTCCTTAAGATACATACGAACGGGGTCATCAATCTGAACGCCGCCCTGCTCAAGGAGTTTTTCCATACTGTCACTCGTTGAGAGCTTTTCAACCTCAGATTCAATCTCTGAAATCTCTGCACTCGACAGCTCGCCAATCGGAATATCACCTTCAGTAATCGTTTCATAGAGCTTATCAAGGGAATCCATATCATAATCCATTTCTTCAAGCGCTTCATCAAGATTAATGGAGTCAATGCCCTCTTTTTTGCCCTTTTCAATGAGTTCATCAATATCAAGCTTTTTATTAGTTTCTTTCTGTGTTTTCATATTTTTAAATCCTTTCATCTATGTTTATTTTCTTTTGTTTTTTAATTGTTCCTGTTTTGCTCTCAAGGTTGCAAATTTGTCACCGCTGTCAGTGGAGTTTTTCTTGTCTCTTTCGGATTTGAGTGCAGAAATTGACACATCAAGCACATCGTATCCGTTTTCTGTAAGTGAGAGTCGATTTTGCCTCATTTTTTCAAGACGTCCCATTTCTTCTGCGGTAAAGAACTGACCAAGCATCGCATAAAGGAACTCGCCGTTCGATTTTGCGACCTCAATTATTGCCTCAAACACTTTTTTGCCAAACGCAGTAACGAAATCGTCGGGAGTAAGCTCAATTTTGCCCGAGATAACACTTTGCCTGTATTCATCGTATATAAGAAGCAAACCGAGTATATTTTCCTCAAGCGCGTTCGCCTGAATGTTCTTTATTGCATCGGGATTGACCCTGTCACCAACGTGCTTAATTGACATCTGCGCCTGCTTACTCTCGTTTTGTTTAAATTCTTTGACTCTCTTTTTGATGGTCATTTCCACATTGTTGCGAAGAACGTCAATGGGGAGCTTGAGCAGCTCGCTTGCTTTTGCGAGAAATACCTCTCGCTCAACGCCTGAAGTAGAGTCGGCAATTATATCGCAAATCGCCTTTGATGCCTTGATTTTATCGTCGGGTATCTGCAAATCAAGTCCAACAAGCGCGCGTGAAACCTTGAAATCAAATCCCGTTCTGCTCTCGCCGAGCAATGCCTTAAATCTTTCCGCACCGAATTTTCTTATGTATTCGTCGGGGTCTTTTGCATTATTTAACTTTAAAATGCGAACCTCAAGACCGACCTCGTTAAGTATTTGAATCGCTCTGTCGGTTGCCCTTTGTCCCGCATCGTCGGAGTCATATAGCAAAATAACCTTTTTGGTATATTTGGTGAGCATTCGTGCTTGCTCGGACGTCAGTGCAGTGCCGAGCGTTGCTACCGCATTTTCAACTCCTGCTGCGTGAAGTGCGATAACGTCCATATATCCTTCACAAAGAATTATCTGCTCGGAGCAATGATTTTTTGCGTAGTTGAGCGCAAAAAGATTTTTGCTCTTTTTAAATCCCGGAGTGTCAGAAGAGTTAAGATATTTTGGCTTTGAATCGTCCATAACTCGTCCGCCAAAGGCAATTACGTTACCCGTCACGTCAATGATTGGGAAGATAACTCTATTTCTGAAATAATCGTAAAGATTGCCCTTTTGACTCTTTCCGCAAAGGAAACCGTCGATAAGCTCCTGCTCGGAAAAGCCGAGCGAACGCATATGATTTGTAAGTGCAAAGAAATTGTTTGGCGCAAAGCCAAGACCGAATCGCTTGATTATCAAGGGACTTAATTTTCGTGTGCCCGCAAGGTAGTTCATCGCCTCAAAGCCAACTTCTTTGTCAAAAAGATTTTCGCGAAAGAATTTAGCGGCAGCTAAGTTCATTTCATAAACTCTCTTTCGGCTCATTCCCATTCGAGCAACTTCGTTTTTGTCCTGCGGAATGGTAATGCCTGCGCGAGTTGCCAAAAATTCAACTGCCGAGGGGTAGTCGAGATTTTCTGCCCTCATAACAAAATTTATAGCATCTCCGCCTGCTCCGCAACCAAAGCAGTAGAAACTGTTAGTTCTTGAAAAAACCGTGAAGGACGGAGATTTCTCACTGTGGAAAGGACAAAGCCCTTGCATATTTGAGCCCGCGCGCTTCAACGTAACGTATGAACCGATAACGTCATTGATGTCAGTTCGTGCAACAATTTCTTCAATTATTTCTCTTGGAATTAACACGGCATTTCTCCCTCCTTTTTTGCTAACATCAAATAATATACGCAAAAAAAATCAAAAATACTTTTTTATTTTTGAATTTTTTTCTTTTTTTTATTCTTTTTTCTATATTTTGTGCATTTTTTAAAAGAGGTGTAATAAATTTAGAGGAATTTTGATTTATTGGGGAGTTAGATAAGTTAAAATCGCCTGCGCGGCGGGCGCGCGCTTTTGAAAAAGCGCGGCAAAACACTCGCGTGGGTTTATGCTGATTTGACGTAAATTTTCGATAAAACACGAGTGTTTTATCGGT
>JAGBYG010000132.1 GCA_017628875.1 Clostridia bacterium | reverse complement strand
GATGCTTTATTATACACCATTTTTGTAAAATAATCAATAGATTTTTGTCAAAAACAAATTTTTCTTGCTATTTTTATAAAAGTATGATATTATTAAATAAAGAGGTGATTTTATGTTTTTTAATATATTCAAAAAGAAACCGAAAAAGGATGCTTGGCCTGAACAAGCCAAGTACAAGCCGAGAGATTTTGTTCGCTTTCGTCATCGCGGAGATCTTCGCTTTGGATTTATCCACGAGGCGCGCGTCGAGGACGGAAACGTTATTTACACTTTACAAATGGGCGGGGAATGTCCCACGTTTGTTTACAATTACAAAGAAGAAAATATTGTTGGAAAGGTGAACTGATATGAAAAAAATTATTTTATTGACTCTTGTCGTGGCAATGCTTTTGTCTTTTGCATCTTGCTTTGACTCCACCGTTACTACTTCATCGACTACCAAAGATACAACAACTCAAAAACCCATTATGACCACAATTATTCCTAACCCTAACACAACAACTACGGGCAACGGGCAGGGAAGCAATCCGAATGAGGACACTATAGGCAACGTTGAGGTTTTGGGTGTGAATGAAGCTATCAATCTTTCCTTTACAACAAATGATGAATTCACATACAAGGTTTATTACAAGCTCAAGGATGCGGACGATTTTGATTACGTTCAACTTGATAGCGAGCTTATGATTGCGGACGGAGACACACTTAATTGCTACATTCTCGGTATCACCGCAGGAACTTATATGGTAAAAATCGAGGCGCGTGGAAAAATTTCAAATGCGATCTTCCATATCGAACTTACTAACATCAACGTTTCCGCGCAGGACAGAAGCGGTTACGCGCATTTTGGCGCAGTTAACGGTGTTGGCGCATACAACAACGACGGAACAGTAAAAGAGGGAACAAAGATTATCTACGTTACAAACGAAAATAAGAATACAGTTACTTGCGAGATTAACGGAACTGTTTATACAGGTCTTGTAAATATTCTTCAGGCGCAGTACAAATCAAGCACACCTATGCTTGTTCGTGTTATCGGCAAGATCACAACTAACCAATGGAATTACAAGAACGTAGAGCCCCGTCTTTCTGATAATTCTAATGCAACCGACGATTTCTTTGAAAATACCTTCTCAACCGAATACGGTGAAAATCTTGCTAATCTCATTGTTAAGATGAAAGGTAACGGTGGCGGTGCTAAAACATATAATTATAAGACTACCCCCGAAGGTCTTACCGACGTTAGAGAAACTAACGGTGGAACAAGCACTACAAACTACAAGGGAAGCGATTTCTCATCCCTTAAGGGTAAGAGTGTTTACGATGACGACTCATACTATAATATGCTTGAGGTTAAGGGCTCAAAGAACATAACCATTGAGGGCGTAGGACCTGATGCAGAGCTTTTCCAATTTGGTATTGGATTTGAGGAGAGCAGTAGCATTGAAATTAAGAATCTGACGTTTACGGGTTATCCCGAGGACGCGCTCAACTTCCTTGGCGGTGACAGAGAAGACCTTGCAAATCATAGCAGATATTGGGTACATAATTGCACGTTCAATCGCGGATACAACGCTTGGGATATTTCGGGCGAGCGCGACAAGTACGCAGGAGACGGTTCAATCGACTTTAACAACGTTTCCGGCTTGACACTCGCTTATAACTATTTTAATAATCCAAAGAAAACTTCACTTTTTGGAAGCGGAGATTCAGAAGCGTGTATGAATATGACTATGCATCACAACTATTTCTATAAGGTTGAATCGCGTTTGCCACTTGGCAGAAACGTTAATATTCACTCATACAACAACTATTTTGACCAGTGCGGTAACTGTCACGATTTGAGAAAGGGCTCGTATTTGTTTAGCGAAAATAATCATTTCTATTATTCATCTAAACCCTTTATCAATTCTTCAAGCTATATCAAGTCTTACGGTGACAAGTTTGAATATTCAAGTAACAGCGGTGCGACTATCGTTACTGACAGAACAAAGACCTTGAGTGGTACTTGCAAGCCCGACAAATCAAATAACGTGATGAATTTCGATACGAATAGCGAGCTTTTCTATTACGATAGCGTAAATAAGAAGAGTGACGTTAGCATTATGCTTGATGCAGAGGATGTTTATACCTTCCTTCTCAAGCACGCGGGAGCCGGCAAATTCGCGTCTCTTGAACTCGAAAAATAATTTTTATAAAGAAAGGGAATAACAATATGGGAAAACACTTACTTGTATTATCGGGAGTATCTTTCGTTATCTCCGCTTTGATATTGATTTTTAACTACTTTTTCTTTCACTATTTCACAGCCAAGGGATTTACAAAACAGTTTCACAAAAAAGCTGAAAAGCCATTTGTTTCAAACCTTATAGGACAGCTTGGCGTACACTTTTTGTTTTTATCACTTGCCTCTCTTCTGATTGCTTTTATTTGCTTTCCCAAGGGATAGAAAGGAATTTGTAAAAAATGAGCAGAAGATTTAGAATGACAACCGCGCTTGACGTGGATGACGTTTTGCTTGAATGTATTCCGTATGCTATTAAATTGGCAAACGAAAAGTATAATTTTGATCCACCGCTTACGATTTATGAGGTTGACCGTTGGGGTAAGCTTGGCACTCGCGCTGACGTGATATTTGAATTCTTTACAGAAGAATTTTTCAGAACTCAGCCCATTATTGAGGGCGCGAAGGAGTTTGTTCGTAAACTTTCGCAGATGACGGAGGTGTTTGTTTGCACCTCGGTTTATCCTCAGTTTATGAGCATTCGCGCAGAGGTAATTATGCGTGAATTTCCTGAAATTCCGCCTGAAAATATCTATATGGCATCAAGAAAGGATAAGCTCAACGTTGATATTCTTTTCGATGACGGTATGCACAACGTAATCAAATCGAATGCCGCATATCCCATTCTTTTGCGTAAGCCCTGGAACCAAAGCGCAACGGGTATGCTTGCCGTTAATAACTATGATGAGTTTTTGAAGCTCGTTGAGGTTATCAGCACAAGCTACTCAACGATGAGGGATGACAACAAAAATCCGTCAATAGTGGCGCTCGTTGGCCCTTCGGGCTCGGGAAAGAGTGATATTGCAAAAATTTTGCTTGAAAAAGAGCCGCGCATTGAAAAGCTCCTTAGTTAAACCACGATTGACACTCCTGCCAATACTGAGAACGATTGGTATAACTACGTTGACAAGAATGAATTTTTCAAAATGCTTGAAAATAATGAGCTTTTTGAGTCTTCAATGTACGCAGGACACGGATTTGGATCTAAAAAGAGCGATGTTGATGCGCTTCTCTGCGACGGCAAAACTGTGCTTACGATTATGGATATTTGCGGTGCGATGTCACTCAAAACTCACTATAAAAATGTTGTTACGGTTTATATTAAGCGCGATAAACGTGATCTGCTTGCTTCAATTCTTGAAAAAAACAGCAGCAACGAGGATAAGGTCAATCGCATAATTTCGATTGACGATGAAAGACGAAACGAGGAAATTTGTGATTTCGTTGTTGAGAATAACGGTGATCACAACGCCTCTGCCGATAAAATAATCGAATTATTATTCTAAAAGAAAAATCCTGACCATCGGGTCAGGATTTTTTTGTGGTGTATTATTTTTTGAATTTTGCAATAAGAAACGGAGTAATTTTCTTTTCTGCCCAATATACAAAGCAAGCGATTGCTGCGCCAACAAGAATTCCACCGAAAACGTCTGTTGGAAAGTGAACTCCAACGTAAAGACGTGAAAGTCCCATTAAGGTTGCGGCAACAATGGCTACAATGCCAAGCTTTTTGTGCTGCGAGAATATTGTGAATGCGGCAGCCATAGCAGAAACGGTGTGACCCGAGGGGAATGAATAGGATTTGGGAATATGTATCAAATCAGCCAAATCGGCAACCAGTTCGGGATAAGTAGCATAGGGACGAGCTCTTGCAATAAGGTTTTTGAGTACGATATTGTTAACTACAAGCATAACGAGGAGTGCTGCAAGTACCATTATTCCGCATTTTCTCGTCTTTTTGGGAATTAACATCACAAGACCAACTATAATCCAAATTATTCCGTCATCACCGAGTGTGGTGTAAAAGGGAACTACTATATTCAAAAACGGATTACGAATGTGGTCGCGAATGAAAAACAAGATTTGAAAATCAAATTTCAGGAGCACAAGTCCCACCGACGCTACCGCGATGGCAAGGAAAAGCGCATATAAATATCTTTTTGTTTTGCTTTCAGTCATAATAAATTCTCCTATTCAAAATATTCAACTAATTCTTTTGGGGTGTCGATTACATCTTGTGCGCCCTTAAGAAGAAGCTTTGCCTTTGAAACGTAGCCCCAGGAAACCGAAAGTACGTCAAAGCCCGCGTTTTCTGCGGTGAGAATATCAATATCACTATCGCCGATAAGCATACATTCATAATGCTCAACACCGAGTTCCTCAGCCATTTTAAGCGCAATAGTGGGGTCGGGTTTTGCGGGAATTCCATTTATAGTTCCGCAAGCGAGTGTGCAAATGCCTTCGGGTAAGAGCTGATTTACAAGATTTTTAACGTATTCGTCCTGCTTGTTTGAAAGCACCGCGATTTTATAGTATTTAGAAAGTGTGATTATTGCTTCTTCCATACCCTCATAGAGCGAGTCGGTGTTAAGATATGTTTTAGCATACGCCTTGTTGTAGATGGAAAGTGCCTGATCAACCATTTCGGGTTGATTTTCTCTTACGTCCTTTGGCAGTGCTTCTGAAATCAAATGGCGAGGACCTTTTCCAATATAGCTTTTTATTTCATCAACGGAGTGGTTGGGAAAGCCCATCTCTGACATCGTCATATTGACTGCTTCCGCGATTGCAGGAATTGTGTCGGCAAGTGTACCGTCCAAATCAAAAATTAATGCTTTTAAATAAGATCTCATTTAAAATCCTTTCAAAAAGTATTATAGTTACTATAATTATATCATACTTTGATAAATATGTCAAATATTAAAATTGTAAAAAAATCACAAAAATTTGTCAAAAAATGATGAAAATTCAAGTGAAAATAACTATATAATATTGATTAAAAAAGTGTTATAATATATTGGTTAATTTTTTACATATTTACGGAGGCGAAAAAGTGGTAAGAGAAGATTTAAGAAATATAGCTATTATTGCACACGTTGACCACGGCAAAACAACGCTTGTTGACCAGCTTTTAAAGCAGGGCGGAATTTACCGTGAAAATCAGGCAACAGAAGATCGAGTTATGGACTCAAACGACCTCGAACGTGAAAGAGGCATTACAATTCTTGCAAAAAATACCGCGGTTAATTATAACGGCGTGAAAATTAATATTATTGATACTCCCGGACACGCGGACTTCGGTGGCGAGGTTGAGCGTATTCTCAAAATGGTAAATGGTGTAATTTTGCTCGTTGACGCGGCTGAAGGACCTATGCCACAGACTCGCTTCGTGCTTCAAAGAGCGCTTGAGCTTAATCACAGAGTAATTGTTGTTGTAAACAAGATTGACAAGCCCGATGCTCGTATTTCTGAGGTTATTGACGAGGTTCTTGAGCTTCTTATTGACCTTGGAGCAAATGATGAGCAGCTTGATTCTCCTATGCTTTTCTGCTCGGGTAGAGCAGGTACTGCAAGTGAGGATATGGACGAGCAGGGTACAGACTTAAAGCCACTTTTCAACAAAATTTTTGATTATATTCCTGCGCCCGAGGGCGATGAGGAAGGCGACCTTCAGTTGCTTATCTCATCAATCGACTATAACGATTTCGTTGGACGCATCGGTATTGGTCGCGTTGAACGTGGTACAATCAAGCAGGGACAGGAGATTATGATCTCCAACTTCCACTCCAAAGCTGCCCCCAAGAGAGCGAAAATCGTTTCTCTTTATCAGATAAACGGTCTTGGCAGAGTTCAGGTTGAAAATGCAAAAATTGGTGACATTGTTTGCTTCTCCGGAGCAGAGAATATCACAATCGGTGATACGATTACGTCAACTACTTGCATTGAGCCCCTTGAATTTGTTAAGGTGAGCGAACCCACAATGGAAATGACCTTTGCGGTAAATGATAGCCCCCTTGCAGGTCAGGAGGGTAAGTTTGTTACATCTCGTCAGATTCGCGACAGACTCTATCGTGAGCTTTTAAAGGACGTTTCTCTCCGTGTAAATGACGGCGAAACAACTGACTCCTTCAAGGTTGCGGGCAGAGGTGAAATGCACCTTTCAATTCTTATTGAAAATATGCGTCGCGAGGGCTTTGAGCTTATGTGCTCCAACCCAAGAGTGCTTTATAAGGAAATAGACGGAGTTAAATGTGAGCCAATGGAAAGAGTAACCATTGACGTTCCCACTGATTACGTTGGATCGGTTATTGAAAAGCTCGGCAGACGTAAGGGCGACCTTATCGAGATGACTCCCCTTGGAAACAGAATGAGAGTTGAATATTCCATTCCTTCTCGTTGCCTTTTCGGTTACCGTTCCGAGTTTTTGACAGACACACGCGGCGAAGGCCTTATCAATACACTTTTTGACGGCTATCAACCCTATAAAGGTGAGGTAACAATGAGATTTACAGGTTGCCTTATCGCGAGTGAAAACGGTGAAACAACAAGATACGGTTTGTATAATACACAGGAAAGAGGACGTCTTTTCGTAGGTCCTCAAACAAAGGTTTATGAGGGTATGATCATCGGTGAAAACCCCAAGAATGACGATATTGCGGTTAACCCCTGCAAAGAAAAGCACCTCACGGCTATTCGTTCAACGGGCGCAGATGAAAAGCTCCTTTTGACACCTCCTCAAATCTTTACACTTGAAGAAGCAATCGAGTACATTAACGATGACGAGCTTATTGAGGTAACACCTAAGTCAATTCGACTTCGTAAGAAAATTCTCAACACCGAGCTTCGTATGAAAGCCCAGATGAGAGCAAGACGAGGAATAGTTGATATTAAATAACATAGAAAAAGCACGGCATAGCCGTGCTTTTTGTTATATCGGTATTTCTACCGCTTCACCAAAGGGAAGTGAGTAGATAAGAATTTTATCGGGTTTTTTATCCAAAAATCTTTCAATCGCCATAGCGTAGTATTCGAGCTGACGTCCGTGGCGGTCTTTCATTTTTTGGATGACGAGAGCTTCGTCCTTTAATTCTTCGGGAGTGAGGTAGTCGGTCTTATAATCGCAAAGGATAATATTGCCGTTTTCGTCCTCGAAGAACAAGTCGATAACACCTTGAACGAGAATATCCTCTTGCTCGATTTCACTTCTGAATTCAGCATTTTGTGTGAAGTGTGAAGCAGGAAGCAAGATATTAAATCTCTGCTCTCGATAGGTTTTTTTCGCAGTTTTGAGTGTGGAATAGAACTCACTATCAAAGAATTTTTCGATTTGCTTAATGTTGATAAGCTCTGCAACCTGTGGTGCGATAAATTTATGCTCCACAAGTCGAGCAAGCTCGTTCGTCACACCGTTTTTCTCGGCATTTTCAAAGTCGCAGAATTGCAAGAAAAGGTGAGTGGCAGTACCCTTATCGGCACTTGTTGTTTTTGATTTGCTCTCAAAAAATTCTTCAATTTCAAGGATTTTTGCCTCATCAAAGCTTTCAAGTGTTGCTGCATCGTTGTCAATATCGTCAAGCACGGTTGGTGTCAATTTTGAAACTGAGAGCTTTGCAGGGAGCTTGCTTAAATGTGCGTGAGGATATTCAAAAGCTAATCTATCTTTAATTATCTGTACCTGATCGTCGGTGAGGGTAATGCTTTTATGCTCGTCGGAATTATCAAAATATTCCTCGTTAGAGTCAACCTCAACACTATCGCGCTCAATAGCATTGAAGGTATAGCCATTGCCGTCTGCAAGTGGATAGATCGAAGCCAAAATCATCGAGAGCCAATTTTTGTTTCTTCTCACCTTAAAATCACTTGCAAATTCGCGAGTGGAAAGCGCGCTTTCCTCAAGCTTTTCAAGGCGCGAGCGCGTATGCGCGGTTATGTAAAGGCGTTCTCTTGCACGAGTGAGTGCAACGTAGAGAATTCGCATTTCCTCCTCTAACTGCGCGTTTGAAATTTCAAGCGCAACAGCTTCGCGAAGCGGTGTGTTAAGTCGCGCCATACCGCCCTCAAGCGCGAGCTTTAAGGCAATTCCCGCGCGGGAATGATAGAGAAGATTGGGCTTTGTGTCCTCAAGATTAAATCTGCTTTGCG
>JAGBYG010000013.1 GCA_017628875.1 Clostridia bacterium | reverse complement strand
TAAGTGCATAAAACACCGCTGAAATTCGGTGCGAATGAGCCTTATTTTTCCGTCAATTATGGTTTTATACGCAGAATAGCGAAAATAAAAAATATTTGTAGCTAAAAAGATAAAAAAGGTATTGACAAATGCTTATTTATTTAGTATAATAATTGGGTACGTAGGGGTATAGCTCAGTTGGTAGAGTACTGGTCTCCAAAACCGTGGGTCGCGGGTTCGAATCCTCCTGCCCCTGCCATTGAAAGGGCTCAAGCTTTTTGACTACGCAAGTGTAGACTAAAAGTTTGAGCCTTTTCTCATTTTTATAAAATTACACACTCAAAGAACTCCGTCTCAACTTGGGACGGAGTTTTCATTTTCAGTGTTCGGTGCATTCGGACTTCGTTGTAATACTCAATATATTCATCAAGCACCGCCGCAAGCTCGGAGGCTGAATCGTAAATGTGGTAATAAATCGCTTCCTTTTTCAGCGTATTAAAGAAAGACTCACAAACAGAATTATCATACGGATAACCCGGTGATGAAAAGGACTGTTTGCAGTTCAATTCCTCCAAATGAATGCGAAAAGCATATGATGTGTATTGCGCCCCCTGCTCGCTGTGAAAAATCAGATTTTCAGGTTTCCCACGTTCTTCAAATGCCTCATCAAAGGTGTTCATTGTAAGTACCGTATCAATGGTGTCTGAGATGCCGTAGGATAAAATCTTTCTTGAAAACAAGTCTATGATCACGCAAACAAACATGTATCGATCATCCACTTTAACGTAAGTAATATCACTTGCCCATATCGTATTAGGCGCGCTCGGGTTGAATTCTCCGTGAACAAGATTGCGAAATTTATTGCGCGACAATGACTTTTTGTGTTCCGTTGCATATGGCGCAGATTTTACTTCAAGCCCCATTTCTTTCATCAAACGACTAATGCGCGTTTTACTGACTTGATATCCATGCTCTTGTAGCTTATACTTAATAGGGTTTCGCCCAAAGCGCTCTCCGCTATGGTAAAATATTTCTCTAATCATCACGCTAAGTTCTTTATCCGCAAGCTCGTATCGGTTAGGAATATCGCCTTTTTTCTTTCGGTTGTAGTATGTACCTCTCGGTATTTGCAGAGCCTCGCATAAAACATGGATTGAATATTTACCTTCCAAGCGTTTTATTTCGGCAACCTTTTCGGTGATGGACGAAGTAACACCGCACTTCAATTCTTTGGATGCCGCCACGATCTTATTCAGCTTATCAAGGTGTGCTTGGGCTTTGTGACCGGTATTGGCAGGTTTCTTTGAAACACGAAAAAAGTGATTTTCCTCGTATTTCTTTTTCCATTTAAAAAGAGTGCTACGGGCGATTCCGTATTTTTTAAGAGTCGCAACGATATTACGATGCATTTTGTAGTACTTGACAACCTCTATTTTGAAATTGTCGGGATAATAGATTTTTGGCATGATAGCCTCCTGTGTTATAAAATTTCGCACAATGCGAATCATTATTATATACCTAATTCGTAAATTGTTATTTATCAAAAGCGGAAATCAGATGCCGTAAGTTTCGCATTTTTATTGAGAGTATGAAACAGCCGAGTCATATTATACTGACTCGGCTGAATATTAAATTTCATTATCCAAGAAGTTTATTAAGATCTTCCTCTGGAGTAGAGATCGGCGCGATATTGAATTTCTCAACAAGGAAATTCAGTACGTTAGGAGATACAAACGCAGGCAGCGACGGTCCAAGAAGGATATTCTTGATGCCGAGGTGAAGGAGTGTCAGAAGAATGCATACCGCCTTCTGCTCGTACCACGAAAGAACCATAGACAAAGGCAAATCATTTACGCCGCATCCAAATGCTTCTGCGAGTGCTACGGCGACCTTGATGGCGCTGTAGGCATCGTTGCACTGTCCCATATCCATCAAGCGAGGAAGTCCTCCAATCGTTCCGAGGTCGAGGTCGTTGAAGCGATACTTTCCGCAAGCAAGCGTCAGCACAATGCTGTCTGGCGGCGTTTGCTTTACGAACTCTGTATAATAATTACGCCCCGGCTTTGCGCCGTCACACCCCCCGACGAGGAAGAAATGCTTGATTGCTCCCGACTTGACGGCGCTGATGACGGTATCGGCAACCGAGAGAACGGTGTTATGAGCAAAGCCCGTCAAAACCTTTTCGCCTCCGTTGATGCCCGTGAAGCGCATATCCGTGGGATAACCACCGATTGCGAGAGCCTTCTCTATAACGGGAGTGAAGTCCTTATCTTCGCCTATGTGAACGATTTCGGGGTAAGAAACGACTTCGGTGGTAAATACTCTGTCGGCGTAGCTCGCCTTGGGCGGCATCAGACAGTTTGTGGTAAAGAGGATCGGCGCAGGGATATTGGCAAATTCCTTCTGCTGGTTTTGCCAAGCCGTGCCGAAATTGCCCTTTAAGTGTGCATACTTCTTCAGTTCGGGATATGCGTGGGCAGGTAGCATCTCGCCGTGGGTATAGACGTTGATGCCTTTTCCTTCGGTCTGCTCAAGGAGCTGTTTGAGATCGTAAAGGTCGTGTCCCGAAATAACGATAAACGGCCCCTTCTCAACGGTAAGACTAACTTCGGTAGGAACAGGATTACCATAGGTTTCGGTGTTAGCTTTGTCAAGGAGAGCCATACATTTGAGATTGACTTCGCCTACTTCAAGCACGATGGGGAGTAACTCATCCATGCCCCAATCGTCCATACCGATGGCAAAGAGCGCCTTAAAGAAGAAATTGTTGATACTCTCGTCTGAATATCCGAGGACGGATGCGTGGTAAGCGTAAGCCGCAACACCGCGAATACCGAACAGTATCAAGGATTTAAGAGAACGGATATCCTCGTCTGCCTCCCACAGCTTCTTCATATCGTAGTTATCGTTTCTGCCACAAGCAGAAGAACAGGAGAAGCACCTCGGCACAAGGCGTTCTTTTTCTGCTTCGACTCTCTTGATCAATGCTGTGATGGTGTCATTGTTAAAGTTGACATTGGTGATCGTGGTAAATAGAGCTTCCAATACAAGCTTGTGAGTGTCGGCGGTGACAAGCTCTTCGTTGCCCTCCGTTGCTCTTGCAAGACCAATGAGCGCACCCGTCAGCTGATCTTGAAGCTCTGCGGTGTCTGCTTTCTTGCCGCACACACCTGCGCCACCCGTACAAGCCTTGCAGCCTGCCGTTTGTTCGCACTGAAAACAAAACATCTGATTGCTCATAATAATAAACCTCCGTTAATCTAATATTTTTCCGTCCGTAGAGATGGTAATAACTCTCCACGGAATCATTTTTCCGCTTGCCATCAAAGCACGCTTGACGGCATTCTCAATACCACCGCAGCAAGGCACTTCCATACGCACTACGGTGATACTCTTTATGTTGTTGTTTGCCAAAATTGCCGTGAACTTTTCGGCATAATCTCCTTCGTCGAGCTTGGGACAACCTACAAGCGTGATGCGTCCTCTAATAAATTCGTTATG
>JAGBYG010000131.1 GCA_017628875.1 Clostridia bacterium | reverse complement strand
CCTGTAAACGTGGTTTTGATCTTATCCCACAGCCCTGAGAAGAATGAACCCCAGTTTGCAAACACCTGTTTAACAGCGTTCCATGCCGCCGTAAACGTTGTCGAGAACCACGTCTTCGCTACAGAGAATACGTTTTTGATGCCTGTCCACACAGTATTGAAATAATCCTTCGCCTTATTCCAAACGTTTTTGATAGCATCCCAAGCACCCGAAAAGTCACCCGAGAGAACCGCTTCAACCACAGCGAATACCGCTTCGATTCCTGCCCATACAAGAGTAAAAAATGCAACTACGTTATCCCATACTGCCTTTATAGCTTCCCAAGCTGTTTTGAATGCCCCTTCGAAGAATTTCTTTGTAGGTTCAAACAAAGCCTTGATGTTTTCCCATATGGTTTTGAAGAAATCAACAGCCACATTCCAAGCAAGCTTGATGCCGTCCCAAGCGTTCTGGAAGAATGCTGTCAACACTTTACCTGTAGGCTCAAACTTTTCTTTGATCTTATCCCATATAGCAGACAGTGTCTCTTTTACCTGTTCGAATGTGCGTTTAACCTGATCGAAGAAATCTTCAAGTCCGAGAACTTCAACGACCTTTTTGAATAAGCCAGTGAAGAATTTTATAACAGGCTGAATGACCTTTTCATTACACCAATCAGCAAAGTTACCCCAGACCTCAACTATTCCGTCCCATAAATTAGTGAAGAATAGCTTTATTTCATCCCAATACTGATATATTGCAAGTGCCGCAGCTGCAACAGCTGCCACAACAGCTGCCCATGGAGATACAAGTATTGCAAGTGCAGCTCCTACAGCAAGAATACCAACTTCAAGAGCTACAAAAGCTTCTGTTGACAGTTCTCCTGTGGTTATCCAGTCTTTAAGCCCTACAACAAGCAATGCAATACCGCTTGTAAGCAATCCTATCGCTGCTCCCGTACTGCCAAATGCTAACGCCAAACCTCCTACCAGTGCCGCAACGCCCGTGAGCATTGTGGTAAGATTTTCCCAGTTTACACCTTCTGTCCATGCATCAAACGAGCCTTTTATGAGCTGTACCGTTCCTACCAAAGCCAGAAGAACACCTGCTACTGTCTGTATTACACCCAGAACCTTTTGGAATCCATCACTTTTTATTCCTGTTGACAGAGCCGTACCGATTTCTTTAACTTTATCAAGCAAAGCCTGAAACAAAGGACTTTTAAAAAAGTCATATATGCTTGATGCAATCTTCCACGCCAATAATGCCGCACCGATTGCTGCTGCTGTAATTAAAATCTTGCCAAGCTTTGTATCAAACAAATCAGCCCATGAATTGATCTCACCTGTGAGTCCAAGCCATTCTTTAAGCTTATTTACGATTTCATCGACCTTAGTAGTCATCGCCCCGTCAATAAAATCATACTCAGGCAGTTCAAAATCAAATCCACCGCCTCCGGCGCTGATATCTCCTGCACCACCGCCACTGTCAGGCTGTGCTATCAAGTTGATCTCATCGAATCCTGCAAGAACACCCTTAAGCTCCTTTGCCGCGTCAGTAGCACCTTCTACTTCATCTGTAATGCCTCCAGCGCTCGCACTTACTTCGTCAAAGCTCGACGAGTCCATATCGGGCAACTCAAATCCAAACAATCCTGCAAGTATCTGTGCCGCCATAGTGATAACCTTTACAAAAGCTATCGCATACGGCAATACCGCATTGAGTGCCGGAATGAACAGACTACCTAAAGCTCTTGATGCTTGCTGCACAGCTGCTTGGAATACTCTCAGCTGATTTGCCGGAGCTTCAAGTGTTCGTGCCATATCGCCCTGAACCTGTGTGACCTGAGTCATCAGCGTGTAGTATCTCAGTTCAGCCTTTTCGGCCTGTGTCATGCTCGACACTGCTTTGTCTATGCCAAGCGATAAAGCCACAGCTTCAAGTCTTGCCTGTGATAAGTCATAGCCCAGTCGCCTGACGGGTTCAAGTTCACCTGCAAATGCTGATTCAAGCTTCTGCATTGCATCGCTCTGCGAGATGTTGTAGAACGATGATATATCATAGCCTAACTGTGTGAGGTTTTTGCTCATAACCGCTGCTCGGTCTGAGACTACACCAAATCCAGTAGCCAACGTCTGGAACGTGCCCTGTGCTCTCAGCCAATCTGACGGGTCAATGCCCATTACATCGCCGACCGTCTCAGCATAAGCCTTTGCTTCTTCTGCGAAACGTCCCATCGAGACGTTGAACAAATTAAGGTTTTCTATGTAAGAGTTGGTTTCTGTGATCCAACCGCCCACAACATTTGCAAGCTGCTTGACTACTACAGTAACCGCCGCAAACCGTGCAAGACTGCCGCTTATGCCAAGCCCCATCACTCCAAAGGATTTCGCTGTTTTCGTGTTTGATGCGCTCAACGCAGAATTGGCATTTATAACATTCTTCACGCTCGATGGGAACTTAGAGAATCCTGCCGATACCTTATTCATCTTATCCGCAAGCGGAGATATCGCAGCCGTTACTTTCTGCATTTGTGATGTAAACTTGTCTAAATCTGCCGCATCAAGCGTTTTCGCCACATCGGACAGCTTGCCAAGCTGATTTGTAAACGACGTAAGGTTAGCTTTGCCAAGTGATGTGAGCGGTGAAAGACCGTCACGTAAAGCTTTGAGCTTCTGTTCCGTAGTAGGATCAATTTTTGTAACTGCTGTAGTTACCGCATTAATCTGATTCGCCCATGAGGATGATATTTTTACATCACCCACGGACTTTACTGCATTTAGTCCATCTGCCAGAGACTTCATGCCCGAAAAATCCTTACCAACAAGACCGCTTGCGGCATTTGATACTGCTTCGATCTGTGAAGCCGTTGTTTTGGTTATACCCTCGATCTTCGGTACAGCCGCAAGAGCGGTTAGTCCGTCAGCAAAGGATTTTATTCGTTTTCCTGCATTGCCCGAGATAGGAGCCGTAGCCGTGATGATTCCTGCAAGATCATTCTTGAGTTTGTCCAGACTCTTGATGCTCGTCACGCTTTTCAGGCTTCTCAGCGATTTCGTCAGCGCATCTATCCCCGACGATGCATCCGCGCCCGTTTCCTCGATCTCGATCATCAGGCTGTCTACTGTCAATGCCATTTGCTCCCACCTTTCCTTTATTTTTAGATTCCCATTGTTTTTGCATTTTTTCAAGATATTCAACGACTTTTTGCACGTTTTTCTCCTGCTCAGCTTTCTTCTCCGCTTCGCTCATAGGAGTAATGCGTATCGGCTGTTCAAGATATTTATGTGCTTTAGGCTTATGCTTTGAGAACATACGCAGATTGTTATATACAGCCGTATCAACAGCATTGTATATGTATAATCCCTGCATCCAAAGCTCCTGATTGCGTTGTTCTATCTTCAATAGATGTGCTTTGCGATAGTGAACTACAAGATAAGGGTCACCCTCCCAGAACTCCTGAGGTGTGACCCCTATGCTCAAATACCACGGGAACACTTCCTCAAAGCACTCCGTATATGTACGCGAATGTTGCTCTTCCGTGGTTACAGTTCCACTGCGTACTTCCCGTTTTTT
>JAGBYG010000130.1 GCA_017628875.1 Clostridia bacterium | reverse complement strand
GGCTACGACGGACCTATCACCATCGAACGCGAGATCCCCGGTGAACAACAAATCAAGGATATTCGCGCAGGTAAGGCGTTCTTGGAGCAATATATTTAAGTTTCAAACACAAAAAGCATAGCCGATTTTTTCGGCTATGCCTTTTTTATCGAAAAATTCAATGGTTACTTGGATTTGAAACAACAAATTGATAATTGTTTTTTGTGGAATTTGTGCTATAATAGAATTACACCGGTGATAAACTTTAGGAGGTGCTTTTATGCAACTTGATTTAGGACAAAAAATACGCGAGCTACGCCGTCGTGACGGACGTACACAAGAAAATCTTGCCGATGCCCTCGGCGTGACCTCTCAGGCAGTCTCTCGCTGGGAAGCAAACGGCGGTTATCCCGATATGGAAATGATTCCCTCAATCGCGAATTACTTTGGGATTTCGATTGATGAATTGTTTGGGTATGACAATGAACGCTCTCAAAAGATTGACGAGTTGGTCAAAAAAATTGATTCTATGAATCTTCAAAACAACGGCGTGGATATCAATATTGATGAATGTATCACTCTTGCAAGAAATTCATTAATCGAATTTCCGGGCAACGAAAAAATTATGCTGTGCTTGGCTTCGGTACTGTATAATGCGGGGTACGTTCGCTATGGAGAATGCCATTTGTCGGATGAAGAAGGATATGATGTTTTAGACGTTAAGAAACATCGAACCTATAACGAGTGGAAAGAAGCAATATCGCTTTATGAGAAGTTATTGAAAACAATGGAAGACGGTGAATCACGGCACCGTGTAATTCGCGAACTTACCCAGTTGTATTTGAATATTGGTGAACACACAAGAGCTCTCGAAATTATTGAAACCGCTCCCAATATTTATGGTTCAAGAGCATTCCTCAAAGCCAAGGCAACAGATGGTAAAAAAAGAGCCGAAGCATACGGTGAAGCTTTGTTAAGCACAGTAAGAGCTTGCTCCGAACTTATGGTCACCGGCGTAATTGCTTATGGGCAGAATATGCCCGTGGGCGATAAGGTGCAAAGCTTGCAAGGTGCTATTGATATCTTTCATACCATCTGCACTGATGGCAACTACGGTCTGCATCATTCGTATATCGCAAGAATTTATACGTTACTTTCTTTGTACCTGTGGTTGGATGGCAAAAAGGATGAAGCATTTGAAGCTTTGGATCATTCGCTTATCCAAGAACAACTCTTTTATAAATCTTGTACAGAGGAAACAAACTACTATACTGCACCGCTCATTCGATTGGTTCAGTGCGCAATACGTCAGAGCAATCCCGATTTTGACCTACCGATTGAAACATCAACGATAAGTCTTGCAGAAGATTGGCCTTGGTGGTGTGTTCCGGAATACAAAATCGTAAAACCTGACATTCAAGCCGATCCCCGTTGGAATGAATGGGTTTCCAAGTGACAGAAATAACCCCCTGCCCCTCCTTCTGCGGGGCTTTACTTTTGCATCTATAGAAGTAATAATTGTTAGAGAACAAGCAAATTTTCAAGCGCACCACAACAGGGCTCCCTCCGGGAGGGAGCTCCCGACGAAGTCGGGTGAGGGAGCCTTCGTGCATTAAAGTTCTTTAGTCGCGCAAGCTCCTTCCACCGCTATCGCGGTCCCCCTCCCTCTCGGAGGGAGGCAAAGATGCGATTATCGTCCTTTCC
>JAGBYG010000129.1 GCA_017628875.1 Clostridia bacterium | reverse complement strand
GCTGTCACCGTAAGGTGACTGAGGGAGTTTCCCCATTTGCTCAATGCAACTTTTTTAACTCCCCGATAAATCTCAATTTATCGCTTGAAATTCACACAAAAATCCCCCGAAAAGCTCGGGGGATTGGTGTTTTTAGTATTCTTTTAAACAAGTGCAAGTTCTCTTGCGATGCAATAGCGGATAAAATCAAAGTTTTCAGGTGTATTGTCAAGGTCACCACGTTCAAGGAGCAAGGTTGCCTCAAAAACAATAGCACGAATTACAAAACTCTTTCTTCTTGCCTCGCGCGCAGAAACGTTGTTTATCTTCATATAATGCTCAAGCTCGAGCTCAATAAAATTACGTGCGTTTTCAATATCGGTATAGCTTTCATCATCAACCTCAATATTGTCAAGCATTATGATGGAGCGGTAATTAGGGTTACCGACAAGGAATTTTATATAGAAAACGCAAAGCTCGATAAGAAGCTGCTTTTCGTCATTCTTATACAATTTATTGATTTCGGTTTTAAGGAGCGACCATTGGTGCTTGATATACTGAATAATCTCAACAACAAAGCCCTCTTTATTTTTAAAATAGTTATAGGGCGTCGCACACGAAACATTACACGAAACCGCTACCTGACGAAGCGAGAAATTTGCCACTCCGCTATTTCCTATTTCGTCAATTCCTGCGAGTATAAGTTTTTCTTTTATTGTCTTTCTTGCAAATTTATTGTCCATTATTATCACCGCCTAAAAATTCATCGAGTATATTATATACAAAAAAAATAAAATTGTCAATGATAATTTTTTAAAAAATTTAAAAAATCTATTGACTTTTGCAAATAAAAATAGTAAAATGAAGAAAAGTTATCATTGATAATTATACATTTTTGTCAAGGAGTGATATATTTTGGACAAGCTTTTGCTCTCACGAGAAAAAATTAATAAAATTGATGAGCAAATGGCTCGTCTTTTTGCCGAGCGTATGGAAGCAGTCCGCGAGGTCGCTGAATACAAAGCAGAAAATCACTTGCCCGTTTTTGATGCTTCACGCGAAGCGGAAATTATCGAAAAGAATTCTGCCCTCATCGAAAACGAGAGCATTAAGGCGCACTATATCAACTTTTTGAAAAATAATATGCAAATCTCCCGCTCATATCAGGCAGAGCTATACCCTGAATTATCGAGCGGCGTTCTTTATGAAAAGGAAAACGTTAAGAAAATCCGCGTAAATCTTGAAAAGGACAGCTATGATATTTTTCTCGGTTGCGGTCTTCTATCTCACGCGCGCGAGTATTTTAGATTAGACAGAAAAGTCCTTATTTTGACAGACAGCGGTGTTCCCTGTGATTACGCAAAAGAAATTGCAACGAAGTGCAAAGAAGCATTTGTTTATACCATTAAACAAGGTGAAGCGAGCAAAAATTTTGATAATTTCAAGGCAATTCTGGAATTTATGGCGCAAAACCGTTTCACAAGAACGGATTGCGTGGTGGCAGTTGGCGGCGGTGTTTGCGGTGATCTTGCAGGATTTGTTGCGGCATCGTATATGAGGGGTGTTGATTTTTACAACGTGCCCACTACTCTGCTTTCACAAGTAGATTCGTCCATTGGGGGCAAAGTGGCTATCGATCTTGATGGATTTAAGAATACCGTTGGCGCGTTCTATCAACCAAAATGCGTGCTTATCGACCCCGAAACCCTTTTGACACTTGACATAAGGCAGGTGAGATCAGGTTTTTCAGAAGCTCTTAAAATGGCAACAACAAGTGATGCAGAACTATTTGAATTGTTTGAAAATGGTGAGTAACTTAACGATATTGAAAACGTGATTCTTTGTTCCCTGCTTATCAAAAAGGGTATTGTGGAGCGCGACGTGAACGAAAAGGGTGAGAGAAAAATTCTCAATTTCGGTCACACAATAGGCCACGCGATTGAAAGTGCAACGGGCTTGCTTCACGGTGAGGCAGTTGCTCTTGGTATGCTTTTTGTATGTAGCGAAGACGTGAGGGCTCGACTTCTTCCAATAATCGAAGAAATGGGATTGACAACCGAAACGGAGATTGACAAAGAAAAACTATATCAGTTTATTCTTCGTGACAAAAAAGCAGACGGAAATAAAATCACAATAACTTTTGTTAACGAAATAGGCAAGGCGGAGCTGCGCAAACTGCCTATTGAAAATATAAAGGATCTTATTGATCCAAGCATTTATGGAGGCATTCAATGAAAAATACTTTTGGCAACGCCCTGAAGGTTACTCTTTTCGGCGAAAGCCATGGAGATGCCATTGGAGTGGTTATTGACGGACTCACTCCCGGCATTGAAATTGACTATGAATTTATTGACAGACAACTAAATAGAAGACGTTCAAAAACTCAGGTTTGTACTCAAAGAGTTGAAAAGGACGATTACAAAATAATAAGCGGTGTTTTTGAGGGGCACACCACGGGTACTCCCCTTTGCATCGTTATACCAAATCGCGACGTAAACAGCTCAGATTATCAGCTATTTGGTTCGGTAGCACGTCCCGGACACGCAGATTACACCGCGCAGTGCAAATATCACGGCTATCAGGATTTTCGCGGCGGCGGACACTTTTCCGGCAGAATAACCGTGGCTCTCGTTGCAGCAGGCGCGCTCATTCAATCTGCGCTTGAGAAAAAAGGAATTTTTGTGGGAACTCACATCAAAAAGTGCGCAGGAGTTGAAGATAGAGATTTTTCAGACTACGTTTCAGATATAAAAAATCTTCACGTTTCTCAGTTTGCTATTCTTGATGAAGAAGCAAGTCAAAAAATGATTAAACGTGCGTGCGAAATCAAAAATTCCGATGACAGCGTTGGCGGAATTATGGAAACTGCCATAGTTGGTGTCCCTGCAGGAGTTGGCGAGCCGTGGTTTGATAGTATTGAAAGTATGCTCTCCCACGCGATGTTCTCAATCCCTGCCGTTAAAGGAATTGAGTTTGGCGCGGGCTTTAAATGCGCCGAGATGCTCGGAAGTCAAATGAATGACGAGTTCTATGTTGACGGCGACTCCATTCTCACAAGAAGTAATAACAACGGTGGTATCAACGGTGGTATCAGCAACGGTATGCCAATCGTGTTTAATTGCGTAGTGAAGCCCACGTCTTCTATCGCAAGAAAGCAAAAAACAGTTAACTTTATTGATAAACTCGATACCGAAATAGAAATTGCAGGTCGACACGATGCTACTATAATTCCAAGAGCGTGCGTGGTTGCAGAAACCCTCTCCGCTATCGTTATTGCAGATATACTTATAGGTAGATACGGAACAGATTATTTGTTATAGAAGATAAATTTTATCTCTGTAATTTCCAAGAAAGGAGAACCTTATGCAGTACGGACTCATAGGCGAGAAGCTGTCACACAGCTTTTCAAAGGAAATTCACGAGTCGCTCGCAAGCTACACCTATGAGCTTTGTGAGATAGCAAGAGAAAATCTTGCAGAATTTCTCAAAAGGCGTGAATTTTGCGCCATAAATGTAACTATGCCGTACAAAAAAGAGGTTATTCCTCATCTTGACGAGGTTTCGACGGTTGCAGGTGAGCTTCAGGCGGTGAATTGCATCGTCAACAAAGACGGAAAGTTATATGGATATAATACTGATTATTTCGGTATGCGCGACCTTATTTTGCGTTCAGGAATTGATTTGTCGGGTAAGAAAGTGCTCATTCTCGGCACGGGTGGTACTTCGCGCACGTCAACTCTTGTTTGCAAGGATTTGGGTGCAAATGAAATAATAAAGGTTTCAAGAAGCAAAAATAATAACACGGTAACGTATGACGAAGCATACGAAAAGCACTTTAATGCCGACGTCATTATTAATACGACACCCGTTGGAATGTATCCCGATTGCTGCAATTCTCCCATTGATTTGAATAATTTTTCAAATCTCCAAGCAGTTTTTGACGCGGTTTACAATCCCCTTCGCACACAGTTAGTTATTGATGCAAAATCAAAAGGTGTTCACGCAGAGGGTGGACTCTATATGCTCGTATCCCAAGCGGTGCACGCGGTGGAGCTTTTTATTAATGAAGAATTTGAAGAAAGCAAAACCAATGAAATTTTCAATAAAATTGCAAATGAAAAAGAAAATATAGTCCTTATCGGTATGCCAAGTTGTGGAAAAACAACGGTTGGCAAAATACTTGCAGAAAAGCTCCATAGAGAGTTTATCGATCTTGACGATGAAATAGTCAAAATAATAGGTTGCGAGATTGCAGAGTTTTTCAAAGCACACACCGAAAAGGATTTTCGTGATATAGAAACGCAAATCACAAAAGAAAATTCAAAGAAAAACGGCGTTATCATCGCCACGGGAGGCGGTTGCGTTTTAAGAAATGAAAACGCAAATGCGCTCCGCCAAAACGGCAGATTATATTTTTTGGATAGAGATTTATCAAATCTCACCCCAACGGATAGCCGTCCCCTTGCTACAAAAAAAGAAGCATTAGAAAAGCTATATAAAGAAAGATATGGCATTTATGTTTCAAGCTGTGATTGCCGTATTGACGGAAACCTCACACCAAGCGCGGAAGCAGATCTTATAGAAAAGGAGTTTTTACAAAAATGAAGATTTTAGTACTTAACGGTCCTAATCTTAATATGCTCGGTATTCGCGAGCCCGAGCATTATGGAAAAGAAACGTATTCAGACCTTGAAAATAAGATAAAAGCTCACTGCAACGGCAAATGCGAGGTCGAAATAAAACAGACCAATCACGAGGGCGTTCTCGTTGAATATATACAAAACGCATACTTTGAGGGGGTTGACGGAATAGTTATAAATCCCGCGGCATACACCCATACAAGTGTGGCAATACTTGATGCGGTGAAATCGGTTATGATACCCACTATTGAAATACATATCTCCGACGTGAGCTCTCGCGAAGATTTCAGACAAACAAGCTACATAAGACAAGCTTGTATTAAAACAATTTCAGGAAAAGGAACTGACGGCTATCTTTTAGCCATTGACGATATTATTAATCACATTAGGGAGGAAAAAATATGAACGTTACTATAGAACGAGGAAAAGCGCACGGCACGATTATCGCTCCACCATCCAAAAGCGTTGCACACAGAATGCTCATCTGCGGTGGTCTTGCCAATGCAAAAAGTACAATAACGGGAATAAACAATTCAGAAGACGTTCAGGCAACTCTTGACTGTCTTGCGGCTATCGGTGTTCAGTACAAGCACACAGGTGACGTGCTTGAAATCACGGGACGTGAGGTTAAGAAAAACAAGCAAATTCAAGAATTTTTCTGCCGAGAAAGTGGCTCAACGCTTCGTTTTTTCATTCCTCTTGCACTTCTCACCGGTAAAAAGAGTATTTTTTATGGTACTCCAACTCTTCTTTCACGTCCCCTTTCCGTATATCAGGGAATCTGCAAGGAGCAGGATTTGATGTTCGTTAAAGAAAAGGAAAGAATTATACTTGAAGGTCCTCTTAAAGCGGGCAATTTCAAGGTTCAGGGTAATATATCAAGCCAGTTCGTCAGCGGACTGCTCTTTGCCCTTCCCGTTCTTAAAAAGGATAGCCAAATAGCAATTACTCAACCCATCGAAAGCCATTCTTACATAGATCTCACTCTCCACGTTATGAGAAAGTTCGGCATGAAAATCGAATGGAAGAACGAACGCACACTTTATATCCCGGGCGGACAAAAATACAGCCCTGTTATTGATAGTGTTGAAGGTGACTATTCAAACGCATCCTTCTTTGCAGCACTCAATGTGCTTGGCGGTGACGTTAGTGTTGAAGGACTTGACCCCGATTCTGTTCAGGGTGATAAAATATTCTCAAAATATTTTGATATGATAAAAAGAGGTACTCCCTCAATAAATATTTCAGACTGCCCCGACTTAGGTCCAATCCTTTTTGCACTTGCAGCGGCAAATAACGGTGGTGTGTTCACAGGAACTCGACGTCTTCGTCTTAAGGAGAGCGACAGAGGTGAAGCAATGGCAGAGGAACTTCGTAAATTCGGTGTATCAGTTACCGTTAATGAGGACGAAATAGTTGTATTCCCCAAAGAATTCCACCGTCCAACCGAAGTACTCAACGGACATAACGACCACCGTGTAGTTATGGCTCTCTCTATTCTTTGTACCGTTTTCGGCGGTGAAATCGAGGGTGCAGAGGCGGTAAATAAGAGCTTCCCCGACTTCTTTGAAAAGCTTCAGAGCGTTGGAATTGAAGTAAAAAAGCACTAATGAGGTATAATAGATGATATTTAAACGAAAATTACCCATACCCCAAGAGGTAAAAACAGAATTTCCCCTTTCCGACCATCTTGCCGCGATAAAGGCAAAAAATGACGAGGAAATCAGAAAAATATTCACGGGAGAGAGCGACAAGTTTTTGCTTGTTATAGGCCCCTGCTCTGCCGATAGAGAGGACGCGGTTATGGAATATACCCACCGTCTTAAACGCCTTTCTGAGCAGGTGCAGGATAAAATTCTTATCATTCCCCGAGTTTACACGGGTAAGCCAAGAACTACCGGTGAGGGGTATAAGGGCCTTGTGCATCAACCAAACTCAAAAGAGCCCCCCGATATGATGAAGGGTATCGTTGCAATCAGAAAAATTCATATGCGAGTGCTTGAGGAAACGGGCTTTTCAACTGCAGATGAAATGCTATATCCCGAAAACCATAGATATATTTCCGACCTTTTAAGCTACGTTGCGGTTGGCGCGCGCTCGGTTGAAAATCAACAGCACCGCCTTCTTGCAAGCGGACTTGACATTCCTGTTGGTATGAAAAATCCCACGTCGGGTGATATTTCTGTTATGATGAACGCGATTAAAGCAGGACAGTCATCACATATGTTCATTTATCGTGGTTGGGAGGTTGAGAGCGCAGGTAACCCCTACGCGCACGCAATCCTTCGCGGATATGTTAACAAAAACGGTGAAAGTCAGCCCAACTATCACTATGAGGACCTTTCTCATCTCTATGATAACTATATGAAAATGGGGCTTCAGAATCCTACCGCAATCGTTGACTGTAGCCACTCGAACTGTGCGAAGCATTACAAGGCGCAGGTGAGAATTGCAAAAGAAATTTGCCACAATCGCCAGCATTCAAAAAATATTCATTCGCTTGTTAAGGGCTTGATGATTGAAAGCTACCTCGAAGACGGTGCGCAAAAGGTTGGCGAGAACGTCTATGGAAAATCTATCACCGACCCCTGTATCGGTTGGGCTAGAACCGAACAATTGGTGCTTGATATTGCTGATTTGGTTTAAATTAATAAAAAATAAAGGAACGAATTTGGTAGTTCGTTCCTTTTTGATTTTACTTCAATTTTTGATTTGTCGGGGGAGTTAGTTTGAATAAAAATTTTCGCTTTTTTGAAAAAAAGCTCGCAAAAAACTTTTATCGCGCTACGCCCAACAGCCATATAGTTTGAGCAGACTCCACAGACTCCGCGCAACTCGCGTGACTCACTTCTTCGCGCTCATCACAATCGTTTTTACCGCACGAGTGCGATAAAAACCGCGCCTTGCTACTCTGTTTATAGCCACAATATTTGCACAAATTTTCTTACAGCGGACAGTCGAGGACGCCTGTCCCTACAGC
>JAGBYG010000128.1 GCA_017628875.1 Clostridia bacterium | reverse complement strand
TCCTCCACGCGCGGCTCGACAAAATAACCGATCACGCGGTAGCCCGCGGCCTTGGAAGCGGGAATGTAGCGGGCGCGGTCTGCCTTGGTGGGGTTGGTGTTGTCAACGGCAAAGGAGCGCCCCTCTCCAAGGCATTCCTCTGAGGAAGAACATACACATTCTCGACTGACCAATACCACCGCCAATGGTGTAAGGCAATTTACCCTCAAGCAACGCGCTATGGAAAGGAAGCGAAGCTCTGTCCTCACAACCACTTATTGCAAGCTGATTTCTCATAGCTTCTTCATCAACTCTAATACCCATTGATGAAAGCTCAAGCGCAATATCAAGAACAGGATAATAAACAAGAATATCTCCGTTCAACGTCCAATCGTCATAGTCAGGAGCTCTGCCATCGTGCTTTTCACCTGATCTGAGCTTACCACCTATCTGCATAAGAAATACTGCCTTTTTCTCCTTACAAACAGCGTATTCCCTATCCTTTGGACTCAATTCAGGATACATATCCTCAAGCTCCTGGGTAGTTACAAACTCAATTTCTTCGGGCAAAATCTTGCCAACGAAGGGATATTCGCTTGAAATATAAATCTCTGTATGTCTTAACGCACGATAAATTGATTTCACCGTCTTTTTAAGAGTATATTCATTTCTTTCACTTTTGTCAATGATTCGCTCCCAGTCCCATTGGTCAACGAACATAGAATGAATATTATCAAGCTCCTCATCGCGACGAATAGCGTTCATATCTGTGTATAAACCCTCGTGAAGCCCAAACTTGTAGGTTTTAAGAGCCATTCTCTTCCACTTTGCAAGAGAATGTACGATTTCTAATTGGTCACCGCCCGCAATATCGAACGAAACAGGACGCTCGTGACCGTTAAGGTTATCGTTAAGACCGCTATCCGAGGGAACGAAAATAGGCGCTGATACACGAGTGAGGTTCAACTCAACCGCAAGCTGTCTTTCAAAAAAGTCTTTAACCTTCTTAATTGCCACCTCAGTTTCTCTCAAGGTAAGCAACGATTTATAATCACTTGGAATAGAAAAATGTAACATAGATACCTCTAATTAATCTTTATTAATGCACTCATAAAGCTTATCGGAAAGCGCAACGAACTCCTCGATACCAAGTCTTTCGCCTCTTATATCGGGCTTGTGACCGCAAGCAACGATAGCTTCTGTAATCTCGTCCTTCGAAAGCTCTCCAAAGGATGCCGCAAGTGCATTCGGCAAGGTTTTTCTTCTCTGCTCAAACGCACCCTTAATAGTTCTGAACAAGGTTTTTTCATCCTTGGGAACATAAGGTTTATTTTTATGCAATTTAATTCTAACAACAGTAGAATTCACCTTTGGAGCAGGCATAAAATTCCCCGCACTAACGGTAAACAACTTTTCAGCAACTCCGTAATATGCAAGTACCGCAGTAATCGCACCGTAATCCGATGATCCCGCCTTTGCGCAAAGACGGTCTGCAACCTCGGACTGTATCATTATAGTGATATAGTCAAAGGGCAATCCACACTCAAGAAGCTTCATAAGAATGGGAGTAGTAATGTAATAAGGAAGATTAGCACATACAGACACTTTTCCCTTTTCAAAATATGGCTTAAGTAGCTCATCAAGGTCTGCCTTCATAACGTCCTCGTTATAAACGGTAACGTTTGTAAATTCACCAAGAGTATATTTAAGAACGGGAATAAGTCCGTGGTCTATCTCAAGCGCAACAACCTGCTCATAACGCATAGCAAGTTCGGTTGTGAGCGGACCAATACCGGGACCAATCTCAAGAATTGAAGTTTCAACACTATCTGCACAATTGTCGGCAATATCCTCAACAACGGCTCTGTTTATAAGAAAGTTCTGACCAAATTCCTTTCTGAATTTAAGATCAAAAACCGTCATTATATGTTTTATAGTTTTAACGTCACAAAGATTCATATATTTCCTCTTTTTTCAAAAAATTTAATCTATCCCCTTGACAAAATATCAATAAAGTGATAGAATATGAAGGTCAAATTGCTAGTGTAGCACAGTCGGTAGTGCAGCTGATTCGTAATCAGCAGGTCGAAAGTTCGAGTCTTTTCACTAGCTCCAAATAAGCCATCATTCAAGCTATGTGCTTGCGTGGTGGCTTTTTTGTTTGTCTTATTAGATTATATACTATTTTTTCTGAAATTTCAAGGTTTTGTCAATAATTTTCATCAACTTTCATATATTTTATTAATTGACTTTGTTTAGGGGGCGATTTTTTTGCAAATTAATAGCATTTCGGAGTATTTTGACCATAAAAATCTTGAAAAAACGTTAATAGAAATAAAAAATCAATATGAATTTTTAGAGGTCGGAACACTCGGCAACAGTATTTTTGGAAAAAACATTCCCAGACTAACCCTCGGCAAAGGCAAAAAAAGTGTTATTTATATCGGCGCGCATCATGGTATGGAGTGGATAACAAGCGCCCTACTAATACAATTCGTGAGTGATTTTTGCAAAGAATATAAAAACGGCACTAATATTTTCGATGTTTCCACGCGTGTTCTTTTTGAAACGCGAAAAATACATATCGTACCAATGCTCAATCCTGACGGGGTTGATTATGCCATTCATGGTGTAAACGAGGACAATGTCATATATAACCGACTAATTAAAATGAACGATAGTACTGATTTTTCACATTGGCAAGCCAACGCGCGCGGAGTAGATTTAAATCACAATTATAACGCAGGATTTGAAGAATACAAAATCGTTGAACGAATAGAAAACATTAACTGCGGAGCAACTAAATATAGCGGTGAATATCCCGAAAGCGAACCCGAAACTCGTGCGCTTTGTAATTTTGTCAGATTTGAACGTCCCGAGCTTGCTCTCACTCTGCATACACAGGGTGAGGAAATATATTACACAAGCGGAGAAAAATCATCTGCCATTTCCCTTTCCCTTGCTAAAACTATTTCGCGGCTTACGGGCTACAAAATTTCCTTTCCGAGCGGAACGGCAAAATACGGTGGCTTTACTGATTGGTTCATCGAGGAATTCGACAAGCCATCATTCACCCTCGAATGCGGACTCGGTGAAAACCCTCTCCCCTTCAGCGATTTTGAAAAGATATATTACAAAATCAAACGCGCGCTTTTCATAGCACCAATATTAATATAGAAAACATATTGAAAAATTTAACAGTTTGTGTTATCATATTGTAAATAAAGCTTATCTTAGGAGTAAAGAAGTGAAAAAGAAGCTTATTGCAATGAATAAAAAAATGAAAAAGAAATACATAATCGGGCTTTCAATCGGTGCCGGCGCGCTTGTATTAATCATAGCAACACTATTGATTGTTTTCCGACACGTTCACACCTTTGGTGAGTGGGAAAAAATTAGAGATGCCTCATGCACACAACAAGGAGTTGAAAGAAGATTTTGTGATTGCGGTGAAATGCAGGAAAAGAAATATGATAAGCTCCCCCACGTAGAGAGCGATTGGATATACGATAAGGAAAAGGACAATCTCAAAAAGATATGTACCTCCTGCGGCAAAAATCTTCAATTCAATTCTCTTGAAAATCACACTCATAATTGGAGTGATTATGTTACTAAAACAGAGCCCACCTGCACATCAGAAGGTATGGATATTCGCACTTGTAATTGCGGAGCAATAGATGAGAAAATAATTTCCGCAAAGGATCATTCGTTCGACGAATGGAAAATCACACTCGAATCAAAATGCGGTGTCGAAGGAACAGAGTCGCGTACTTGCTTAATATGTAATGAAATAGAAAGCAAAAGCATTTCCGCTCTCTCACACATCGAAGGCGCTTGGGTTGTTATTGACGGCAAAAAAGCCTATCCTTGTGTTTATTGTAAAACGGTTTTGAGAACTGAAGAGATAGATGCTTCTGAATATCTCGATATTTCAAACGATACAGTTATTGGTCTTGGCAGTTGCGAGGATATCGAAATAGTTATTCCCTCAAACTTCAATAATCAATCAATTACAAAAATAGGAGAAAATTCATTTGAATATCAAGTTATCACTGGGGTTATACTTACTAACTCAATAACCGAGATTGGTAATAGCGCGTTTAGCAAATGTCTCGAGTTAACCAATATTCACCTTGGCAATAATTTAACGTCCATAGGTCAAAAGGCATTTTATAATTGCAAGTCATTAACGAGCATTACACTTCCAGATACTTTAAAAACACTTTCTGACTACTCCTTTGCCTACTGTACTAATCTTGAATATATAAAAATTGGTAACGAAATAACAAAATTGCCAATGTATGTATTTTCAGATTGCACATCGTTAAAAGAAATACATTTTAACGGTACAAAAGAACAATGGAACAATCTCGAAAAAGATAATGATTGGGATAAAAATACAGGTGATTATATCGTTTACTGTATAGACGGTGAAATCATAAAATAAAAATATCGGTGGGAAAACCCACCGATATTTTTATCTGTTTACTCCACAGCAATTTTTATATTTTTTACCGCTGCCGCAAGGACAGGGATCATTTCTTCCCACCTTTTCGGCTTTTTTAATTGTTATAAGCTTTTTGGCAATTTCACCAGAAGCCGCCGCTATAATCGGATTTGCAATCTGCACTCTTTGAGTTTCGTCGGGGGCTCTCTTTGTGAGTGAAAGCATCATTCTTGCGGTATTCTCTCGAATATCCGAAACAAGCTCATCAAACATTTCAGCACCACGGAAGCGATATTCGTTAACGGGGTCTCTTTGAGCATAGCTTTGAAGTCCAACGCTGCCCTTAAGATCATCCATCGCATCAATATGCTCCATCCACTTTTTGTCAACGTTACGAAGAAGAACAGCGCGTTCAATTTCACGCATATTTTCAGAACCAAACTCTGCTTCCTTTTCCTTGTAAAGCTCATCTGCTTTTTCGCAAAGAAGCTCGGCAATCTTGTCCATTTTATGCTTTTCTGCAAGCTCTCTTACTTCAGTAAGAGGATATTTTTCTCTCAAAAGGAGCAAGAAATAGGCTTCAAGTCCCTTAAGGTCAACGGATTTTTCATCCTCATTATAAAATTCCTGAACTTTAAGAGAAACAGTTTCACCAATCATATTGGCAATCTTTTCAGAAATATCAGCTCCGTTAAGCACGTCCTGTCTTTGCTTGTAGATGAGTTCTCTTTGCTTATTCATAACGTCATCGTATGCAAGAACGTTCTTTCTGCGTCTGAAGTTCAAATCCTCTATCTTCTTTTGTGAGGTCTCAATAACGCTTGAGAATACACGAAGGTCAAGAACGTCATCGTCACTCATACCAAGATTGTTCGCAACAAGATGAATTCTCTCACCGCCGAAAAGACGAATAAGGTCGTCCTCAAGAGAGAGGAAGAAACAGGACTCACCGGGGTCACCCTGACGGCCCGAACGTCCGCGAAGCTGGTTGTCAATTCGACGCGACTCGTGTCTTTCCGAACCAAGAATATAAAGACCGCCCGCTTCTCTAACCTTTTGCGCCTCAGGTTCAATTTCTGCCTTGAACTTTTTATTAAGCTCTGCAAAAGTTCTGCGAGCATTCATAATTTCTTCATCATCAACAACGGCAGTTCCCGTTGCAACGGAAATAAGCTCATCACTAAAGCCCATTTTACGCATCTCGTTCTTCGCCATAAACTCCGAGTTACCACCCAGCATAATGTCAGTACCACGTCCTGCCATGTTGGTGGAAATGGTTACCGCACCAAGCTTACCTGCCTGAGCAACGATCTCCGCTTCCTTTTCGTGAAGCTTTGCGTTAAGAACGGTATGCTTAATTCCCTCTTTGTCAAGAAGCTTTGATAGAATTTCAGATTTATCAATAGAAACAGTACCCACAAGCACGGGCTGACCCTTTGCGTGACATTTCTTAACCTGATCAACGATAGCTCTGTATTTTCCGTTAATGGTCTTATAAAGCATATCGTTGTGGTCAACTCTGATCATTGGCTTGTTGGTTGGAATTTCAACCACGTCAAGCGTATAAATTTCACGAAATTCAGCGTCTTCAGTAAGAGCAGTACCCGTCATACCGGAGAGCTTTTTATACATTCTAAAGTAGTTTTGGAAGGTAATTGTGGCAAGAGTTTGATTTTCCTTTTCAATCTTAACTCTTTCCTTAGCTTCAATAGCTTGATGAAGACCGTTAGAGTATCTTCTTCCGGGCATAAGACGTCCCGTGAAGGCGTCAACTATCATAACACCGTTTTCGTTAACAACGTAGTCAACGTCGCGTTGCATCGTACCGTAAGCACGAATTGCCTGATTTATATGATGAGCAAGCTCATTGTTTTCGGGGTCAGAAAGGTTTTCAATTCCAAAGAATTTTTCTGCCTTTCTTGTACCCTCGGGAGTGATAACGGCATTCTTTGCCTTTTCGTCAACGATGTAATCCGCATCAACGTCCTCTTGGTCTTCTTTAGCATTTATTTCCTTCACAACGAGCTTTTTAAACTTGCGAACAAGCGTATCCGCCTTAGTATAAAGATCGGTTGAAGGGTCACCCGCACCCGAAATAATAAGAGGAGTTCTCGCCTCGTCAATAAGGATTGAGTCCACCTCGTCAACAATAGCAAAGGCGTGTCCGCGCTGAGAAAGATTCTGCTTGTAAACCACCATATTATCACGAAGATAGTCAAAGCCAAATTCGTTGTTAGTACCGTAAGTAATATCAGCATTGTATGCTTCCTGCTTTTGCTCGGGAGTTTGTCCGTGAACGACAATACCCGTTGTAAGACCCATAAAGCCGTAAACTCTGCCCATTTCTTCACTGTCACGGCAAGCAAGATAATCGTTAACCGTAACGATGTGAACGCCCTCACCCGTGAGCGCATTAAGATATGCGGGCATCGTGGCAACAAGGGTTTTACCCTCACCCGTTTTCATCTCGGCAATTCTACCCTGATGAAGAATGATACCGCCTATAAGCTGCACTCTAAAGGGGCGTTTGCCAAGCACACGGTCAGCAGCTTCTCTGACAGCCGCAAATGCATCGGGAAGAATATCGTCAAGAGTTTCTCCTTTTGCAAGTCTTTCCTTGAATATGGCGGTCATACCTGAAAGCTCCGCGTCAGTCATTTTTCCATATTTATCAGCAAGTGCCTCAATCTGACAAACCGTTTTATCTATTTTTTTAAGTTCTCTTTCGCTATAAGTTCCAAACAACTTATCAAAAAGTCCCATTTGTTCCTCCAAAAATCAAAATATCATCTTATTATACTACAAAAGCAAAATAATTACCATAGTTTTTTGTAAATTTTTTGATTTATTATTGAATTTTTTTTCATTCTATTATATAATTATAGAGTAAATCTGATTTTAAAGGAAAATACTATGTCTAAAATAAATATTGTACTTCACGAACCCGAAATTCCACAGAATACGGGTAACATCGCGCGCACCTGCGCCGCAACGGGTGCTTCCCTTCATATAATCAAACCAATGGGCTTTGAAATTGACGATAAAAAGCTCAAACGCGCAGGACTTGACTATTGGCATCTGCTTGATATTACCTATTACGAAGGTCTTGAAGATTTCTTTGCTAAAAATCCAAATGCTAACGTTTTTTACTTCACAACCAAAGCACCTCGAAAATATACCGAAGCAAAATATGAGGGCGACGTATTTATTATGTTTGGCAAGGAGTCAAAGGGACTTCCCGAAACACTTCTTGAAAAAAATCCCGAAACATGCGTAAGAATACCAATGCGTCCAAATCTTCGT
>JAGBYG010000127.1 GCA_017628875.1 Clostridia bacterium | reverse complement strand
TGTTTTTCTGAAATTTACTTTGTTTGAACGTAGCCATAAGCACATATAAAAACTCTATGTGCAGTGTAGCAAGGCGCAGTTTTTATCGCACTTGTGCAATAAAAACATTTGTGACGAGCGCGAAGAAGTGAGTCACGCGAGTTGCGCGAAGTCTGTGGAATTAGCACAAATAATATTTCTGGTGGGCGTAGCGCTACAAAAGCTTTTTGGTTACTTTTTCTCGAAAAAGTGACAATTCTTTACTTTGTAACTTCTCCCCCATAAATCCCAATTTATCTCTTTAAAATAATCGTAAAATCTCTTGACTTTTTTGGTGATAAATTATATAATAAATATAAGTATATTAAAATGGCGGATTATGGGGAAAAGATAATGATTGAATTTTTTGAAATGGCATCTGTAATAGTAGTTGGCGGCGGTGTAGCAGGTATGATGGCTGCTGTAACAGCTGCGCGAAGCGGTGCAGACGTCATACTTTTTGAGAAAAACGAAAAACTTGGAAGAAAGCTTAGAATCACAGGGAAGGGACGTTGCAACGTTACTAATGACTGTGATAAAAACGAGTTTTTGTCCAATGTTGCGACCAATCAAAAATTCCTTTTTGCTGCAATTTCCCGATTTTCAACCGCCGATACAAAGGACTTTTTTGAAGAATGCGGAGTACCTCTTAAAACCGAAAGAGGAAAACGAGTTTTTCCTGTTTCCGACAAGGCGCAGGACATTGTTTCCGCTATGGAAAATGCTTGTATAGAGGCAGGCGTTCGTATAATAAACAAAAAGGTTGAAGGTCTTATTATCGAAGATAAAAAGGTGCTCGGAGTCATCGCAGGCGGTGAAAATTACGGTTCAAATTCGGTTATCGTTTGTACAGGTGGTGCGTCCTATCCAAAAACGGGATCAAGCGGTGACGGATATCGATTTGCCAAGCGTGCAGGGCATACTGTAACAGAAATTCGCCCATCGCTCGTTCCACTTGTTGCCAAAGGAAAGCTTTGTGCCCGACTTCAAGGACTCTCACTTAAAAATATCGGATTTAAGGTTAAAGATACTGAAAACGGCAAAGTAGTTTACGAGGATTTTGGCGAAATGATGTTCACACATTTCGGTCTTACGG
This sequence comes from Clostridia bacterium, assembly GCA_017628875.1. Lineage (GTDB taxonomy): Bacteria > Bacillota > Clostridia > Oscillospirales > CAG-272 > RGIG4608. The sequence goes on along the minus strand of JAGBYG010000127.1, from coordinate 5,340 downwards.
GCCCTGTAGTGCTTTCTGCAAGCGCACATCTTTCGGATATTGAAAGCGGAAAATACGTTGCTTGCATTGATATGAAGCCCGCACTCGACCATAAGATGCTTGATGCGAGAATTTTGTCCGACTTTTCGGGTGCGATAAATAAAGATTTTATAAATTCACTTGATGCGCTTCTTCCTCAGAAAATGATTGATATAGTGGTTGGGCTTTCGGGAATTGATGCGCGAAAAAAGGTCAATTCCATAACGAAAGAGGAGCGCGAGGGGCTTGTAAATCTTATTAAAAATATTGAGATACAGCTTATTGGCTTTCGTTCAATTGACGAGGCGATTATCACTAAGGGTGGAATTGCCGTTAACGAGGTTAGCCCAAAAACAATGGAGTCGAAGCTCGTATCGGGACTCTATTTTGCAGGCGAGGTGCTTGACCTTGACGCATACACGGGCGGTTTTAATCTTCAAATTGCATTTTCAACTGCTACTTTGGCTGGAGAAAATGCCGCTTGGAGCAGTTTTGAATAATTAACTTTTTTGAGAAGGGAAACCTAAAAAATGATTAGAATAGCTATAGACGGGCCAAGCGGTTCGGGGAAAAGCACGCTTGCAAAGGCAGTTGCGCGCGAGCTTGGAATAATATACGTTGATACGGGCGCGCTTTATCGTACGGTGGGGTATTTCGTTTATGCAAACGGAAAAGATCCTCATAATGCATACGAAGTTGAAGCGCTTTTACCAAATGTTCAAATTGAATTAAAATACGAAAACGGCTCGCAAAGAGTAATTCTTAATGGAGAGGACCTTGGCGACAAAATAAGAATGCCCGAGATGTCTATGTATGCTTCAGCCGTTTCATCAATTCCTGCAGTAAGACAGTTTTTACTTGAAATGCAGAAAAAGATGGCGCGCGAGAACAGTGTTGTAATGGACGGACGTGATATTGGAACCGTTATCATTCCCGATGCGGACCTTAAGATTTTCCTTGTTGCGAGTAACGAAACGCGCGCAAAGAGAAGAACCCTTGAGCTTTTGGAAAAGGGTGTGGAAACTACATACGAGGACGTTCTTGTTGATATGACTGAACGCGACAAGCAGGACAAAAATCGAGATATTGCTCCTGCAGTTCCTGCGGATGATGCTATAATTTTTGACAACTCGGAAATGAGTGTTGAAGAAAGTCTTGTTGAAATTAAGAGGTTATTAAATGAGCGAAAATAATAAAAATTCACAAAAGTTTGAAAAACAGAAGAAGACGTATAAATTCTTTTATTGGCTTTTGGCGGGAGCTGCTCGTCGTCTTTACAGAGTAAGAGTTATTAATGCAAATAACGAGCCGCTTGACACTCATTTCATCGTTGCAAGTAATCATACTGCGGCGGCTGACGGAGTTATCATTTGCGCGTGTATGAAAAACCAGATAAGATTTATGGGCAAAAAGGAGCTTTTCAAGGTTCCCGTTGTAGGCGCATTTTTAAGAGCTATCGGTTGCTATCCTGTTGATAGAAAGAGCAGCGATATTGCGGCACTTCGTACAACTATCAACCTTCTTAAGGACGAGGATTGCGTTGGTATTTTTCCTCAAGGAACAAGATGCCCTCGTGTTGACCCTGCGACAACAACAGTTAAAAGCGGTGTTGGACTTATTGCGGCACGAAGTGGCGCACACGTTCTCCCTGTTTGCGTTAAATCAAAGGTTGGAGCAGTTAAGATGTTCAGAAAGAATTATCTTATCATCGGTGAGCTTATAATAAACGAAGATTTCGATTTTGAAACCAATAAGGGAACGGAAGGGCATCAGCGTGTTGCAGATCGCATTCACGCAGAAATTTGCAAGCTCTACCGTGAAACGGATATAGAAAATGCAAAATAATATTACCGTTGCCACTCACGCGGGCTTTTGCTTTGGAGTTAAGCGCGCAACTGATACGGTTGAGCAAAAATTAGCTGAAAAGCGTGACAATGAAAAGATTTATACTCTTGGGCATCTCATTCACAACGAGGGATATATAAATTGGCTTGCGGAACGAGGGGCTTTATCCATTAAGATAGAGGATATAGAGCGCGTTTGTAACGAGGCGAATGAGAATTCACCCGTAACTGTCTATATCAGAGCGCACGGAATTCCTGTTGATGTGGAAAATTTGTTGATGGAATGCAAGAAGAAAAACAAGTTTTTTAACTATGTTGATCTGACTTGCCCATACGTTAAAAAGATACACAAAATAGCAAGAGATAATAGCGGCGAAGAAAATGTGTTTGCTTTGCTCGGCTCTCGCGCTCATCCCGAGGTTGTGGGAATTATGAGTTATGCCGAGGGGGAAAAGTACGTTTTTGAAAGCGCAGATGAATTTGAAGAGTTCTTAAAAAATGACTCTTTATCAAAATTGCACAAAAAAACGCTGAATTTGGCAGCTCAAACCACTCAAAATTTGTCGGAGTGGGAAAAAAGTTTAAAAATTGCAAAAAACTACTGTACAAATTCAATTTTTTTTGATACAATATGTAAAGTAACGGAAATTCGTCAGAATGAAGCGAAAAAACTTGCAAACGAGTGCGATTTTATCGTGGTCGTTGGCGGTAGAGAAAGCTCTAATACGGCGAAATTATATAAAATATGTAAGGAAGCGTGTGAGCAAACTCTGTGGGTTGAAAAAGCATCAGAGCTTGACAGAAAATTTCCGACAAATAAAAAAATAGGTATCGTGGCAGGAGCGTCGACGCCAAAGCGCGATATCGAGGAGGTATTATTTATTATGAGCGAAATCATGACAGAAAATTTTGCGGAATTGCTCGAACAATCACTTAAAACTTTAAATACAGGAGATACAGTAACCGGATACGTAACACACGTTACCGATGCAGAGCTTCAGCTCGACCTCGGTGCAAAAGTTACAGGCATTATCAAAGCCGAGCAGATTACAGATGATGCATCCGTGCGTCTTACACAGATGTTCAACATTGGCGACGAAGTTGAAGCTTTCGTTATTCGTGTAAGTGACATTGAAGGCGTTGCAGAGCTTTCAAAGAAGAGAACTGACTCCGACAGACATTGGAAGAACATCGTTGCTCTCAAGGAAAGCGGCGAAGTAGTTTCCGGTAAGGTACTTAAAGCAGTTGCAGGCGGCCTCACAGTACAGGTTGGCGCAACAAACGTATTCGTTCCCGCTTCTCACTCCGGTCTTGCAAAGGACGCTGACCTCACAACACTCGTTGGTCAGACAGTTGATCTCAAGATCATTGAAATCAAAGAGCAGGGCAAGAGAGCTATCGGTTCTATTCGTGTAGTTCTTAATGCACAGAAGCGCGCACTTGTTGAAGAATTCTGGGCAAACATCGAAGAAGGCAAGCAGTACACAGGTGTTGTTCGTTCTCTTACATCCTACGGTGCATTTATTGACCTTGGCGGTGTTGACGGTATGGTTCACGTAAGCGAACTTTCTTGGAGACCCATTAAGCATCCCTCTGCAGTTGTTGCAGTTGGCGACGTTATTACAGTATTTGTTAAGTCCTTTGATAAGGAAACAAAGAGAATTTCTCTTGGCTACAAGACAGACGATACTAACCCTTGGTTGCTCTTCACAAATACATACAACGTTGGTGATGTTGTTTCCGTTAAGATCGGTAATATGATGCCCTTTGGCGCATTCGCAGAGATTATGGAAGACGTTGACGGTCTTATCCACATCTCCAAGATCGCTAATAAGAGAATCGGCAAACCCTCTGACGTTCTTGAAATCGGTCAGGTAGTTGATGCGAAGATCATCGAGATCGACAACGAAAAGCAGAAGATCAGTCTCTCCATTCGCGCTCTTCTTGAAGAAGAAGTTGCTGAAGAAGAAGCTGCTCCCGCTGAAGAAGTAGTTGAAGAGGATGCTCCTGAAGCAGTTGACGCAGAATAATTAAAAATTTTAAGGGCTCTCGAATTTGGGAGCCCTTGATTGTTATGACGTATTTCAAATTTTGATGTATCGGTGACGGGCGATTCATGAATCGCCCGCCTCACAGATAAATCCCAATTTATATACAAGAGGTAAAATATGTATTCAAAAATAGTTGAACAATCAAAAAATATGATAGAGGAGTTTTTGACCGTCGCACCGATGAACAAAGGTGAAATACTCGTTGTGGGTTGCTCGTCGAGTGAAATTGTGGGGCAGACGATTGGCAAGGGCTCGGATTTTAATGCTGCAAAGGCAGTTTTTGAGGGGATTGCTCCCATTTTGAATGAAAGGGGTATATTCCTTGCGGCGCAGTGCTGTGAGCATCTTAATCGCGCGCTTGTAGTGGAGAGGGAATGTGCCGAAAAGTACGGACTTGAAGTGGTTTGCGTAGTTCCAAAGGCAAAGGCAGGCGGCTCTTTTGCGACCACGGCTTATGAAAATTTTGAAAATCCCGTAGTTGTTGAAACGATAAAAGCGCACGCAGGAGTTGACATCGGCTCTACCCTTATCGGAATGCACCTGCGCGCAGTAGCCGTGCCCGTCCGCCTTTCAATGAAAACTCTTTGTGAAGCGAACGTTACATTCGCGCGCACAAGACCGAAATTTATTGGCGGACCGAGGGCGGAGTATAAATAGTATAATTAATATAATATTGCACAATTATTTGGAGGGTTATATGGGAAATTCATTTAGAAGTTTAGCTGGATTTGGGAAAAGAATGGAATATAAATTGGTGGGTGATATGTTGATGGAAGGACTGGATTGCTATTTGCCCTTAGTAGATGATCACGGTGTTGATTGTGTTATAAAAAGGGAAAGTGGGACATTTATCGAGATACAAATTAAAGCTCGCTCTAAAACTGTTACCGAAGGAGATGCGGCATTGTTTGCTGGAATTGAACATCAACCAAAAGACAATTTTTATTTTGTTTTTTATTCTGAGCGTCTTGAAACAATGTGGATAATGTCATCTGAGGAATTTTTGAATGAATGTTCGACTAATAAGCAAGGTAAAAATGCAGGCAAACATTCTATTTGGTTTAATGGTAATAAAACTAATAGAGAAACTGGATTGAAAGAAGAGTATTGTTACCCTAAATTTGAAAAATATATAGCAAATAATTTTGATAGATTTCATTGATCTTAAGATAGAAATAATCAGTAGTTTAATAAAATAATGAATAGAGAGCTTCGGCTCTCTTTTTTTGTTTTGGAGTAATCTTTAAACACTTCAAATTTTGATTTATCGGGGAGTTAGTTTGAGACAAGAAAGGGGAACTCCCTCCGTCTTTGCCTAAGGGCAAAGCCACCTCCCTCTGCGGAAGGAGGCTCTGTAAGGCAATCTCTCGTAAGTAGCCGTGATGTTTTGCAAAACCTTGTAATGCCTTATAATATCTGACAATTTG
>JAGBYG010000012.1 GCA_017628875.1 Clostridia bacterium | reverse complement strand
CTTGATCCGCAGGGACGCGACGTTATTCTCAACGGTATTTTCAAATACCGTGAAAAGACGGGTGCAACGGTTATTATAGTTAGTCACAGTATGGAGGATATGGCTCGTCTTTGCGATGATATTATCGTGCTTTCTCACGGTGAGGTTGTTCTCAACGGCTCTCGTGATGAGGTGTTTGCAGAGTCAGAAATGCTTGAAAGAATCGGACTTGCAGTTCCTCAAATCACCTTGCTTATGCACGAATTGAACGCACGCGGAATTAAGGTTAATAACGGAATTTATACCGAAGAAGCTGCGGTTGAAGAAATAGCAAGATTACTTGGAGGTGCAAGATGAAAAACATTTCACTTGGACAGTATTATGCTGTAAAATCTCCCATACACAATCTTGACCCAAGAGTAAAGATTGTTCTTGCGATGCTTTATATTGTAATCGTATTTTTGTGTTCAAATGTGCTTTCTATGGCACTTTTGCTTGTATCTGCTATTGCAATAGTTCTTTTATCAAATATCCCGATTAAGATAGTTCTTAAGTCGGTAAAGCCGATTTTGTTCATTATTGCTTTTACTGCGATTATCAACATTTTTTGGACAACAGAAGGCACGGTTTTGCTTGACCTTGGCTTTGTGCAGATTTATGATAGGGGTGTTATCAACGCGGTATTCCTTATGGTGAGAATTTTCGTGCTTATTATCGGAAGCAGTATTCTTTTGACCTATACCACAACGCCAATAGCACTTACAGACGGCATTGAAAGATTGCTTTCGCCTCTTAAAAAGATTGGCTTGCCCGTTCACGATTTTGCAATGATTATGACTATTGCCTTGCGCTTTATTCCCACTCTTATGGAGGAAGCGGAAAAGATTATGAATGCACAAAAGGCAAGGGGAGCGGATTTCACAAACGGAACACTTATTCAAAGAGCAAAGGCGCTTATACCAATCCTTATTCCGCTTTTCTCATCGTCAATTCGCCACGCGCTTGACCTTGCAACTGCTATGGAATGCCGTTGCTATCGCGGTGGAGAGGGAAGAACGAGAATGAAAATTTTAAAATGTCGCGCAAGTGATATTTTTGCTATTTTCCTTGTAATAGGATTTGGCGTAGCAGTTGTTTGCATTAATATCTTTGTAAGTCCGTTCTTGCCTTTTTAACGAGGTGATAGAATGAAATTATTGCTTAAAATAAGCTTTCTTGGAACAAGCTATTGTGGATACCAGGTTCAACCTGATAAGCCGACAGTTCAAAGGGAATTGAATGAGGCGGCAAAGCGCATATTCAGTTTTGAATGTGACGTGGTTGGCTGCAGTAGAACAGATAGCGGAGTTCACGCGAATGAATTTTTTGTTTGCGTTTCAAAAAAAGGTGAAAACAATTTGGAATGTACCATTCCAATGGACAAAATTCCGTTTGCCTTCAATTCTGTTTTGCCCAATGATATATCCGTACTTGAGGGCAGAATTGTAGATGGCGAATTTCACCCAAGATATGATGTAAAGCACAAGGAATACATCTATAAGATTTGGAATAATCCTATTAAAAATCCGTTTTACTCGGATAGGGCTTATCATATTCCGCAGAGCTATTCCGATGATATTGTTGAAAAAATGAACGAGGCGGCGCAGCATTTTTGCGGAAAGCACGATTTTTGCTCCTATATGGCGCAGGGATCGAAGATTGTTGATACAAATCGCGAGGTAAAATATGCAAATGTTTATCGCGAGGGCGATTTCATCATCTTTAAGGTTGCCGCAGACGGATTTTTATACAATATGGTGCGTATAATGACGGGGACTTTGTTGCTCGTCGCTCAAGGAAAAATAAAGCCCTCGGATATTGAAAAAATAACCGAGAGTGGGGATAGAAAAAACGCGGGCTCTACCGTCCCTGCGTGTGGCTTGTATCTTAACAAGGTAGAATATTAATTTAAAAGGAGTTGGGAGAATGCAATTGGATTTTAACAATTTAATAGAGAAATTTAAGTATGATCCCAATTCCGTGAAGAAGGATTATGACGGAAAAACGGATATTTATCTTGCCAAGGCGAGCTACAGATACGCCTATTTCAGACGAATATTGTGTGTTTTACTGATTTTGGTGATTATTGCGTTTCTTCTTTCGGGAAGTCTTTCGTATGATAAGCTGTTTTATCTCACAAAGGATATAAAGCTTGCAAATGACTATGTTAATTCCGTTCACGATACAATAACGTATAACGTGGGTAATTCACAAAGCTTTATCACCTATCGTGAAGGACTTGCGGTTGCAAGCAGGGAGAGACTTTCGGTCTTTTCTGCGGGCGGCAGAGAGATATTTTCATCTAATCACAGTTATGGAAATCCCGCACTGGCTTCAAGCGAAAAATACGTTCTTTTATATGATGTTGGCGGAAAGCAATTTGCACTGTATAATTCTTTTTCGCAGGTGAAAAATGAAACTTTGGATTATACCATTTACGGTGCAAGTATTGCGAGAAACGGTACGTTTGCTTTGATTACTCGCGCAGATAGATATGATTCGGTTGTGAGTGTTTACAAGACGAATGGTACAAGATATGATTATAGCTTTTCCGAGGGACGAGTAATTTCTGTTTCACTTTCTGAAAAAGGTACGGAAATGGCGGTTCTGCTTACTCTTACAAATGGAGATGGTTTCTATACCGAACTTCGTTTGTATCGCATTGGCAAGGAGGATTACAGCAGCGCAAATACCGACTTTGACGGAATTCCTTATGCTGTGAAGATTCTTGATGGCGGAAATATTATGGTGGTTGGAGCTAACGGAGTCAACACGTTTAATTCCAATCTTAATCTCTTGAATGAATATTTCACTGACGAGGAAATATATCGTTACTATTTTGGAGAAGATAGTATTGCTATATCCCATCTTTCAAAGGAAAGTGGTAAAACCGAGGTTGTTATACTTAATAAACGAGGAAAAATTGATAAAAAATATCTGTTTGATGATAGAATTTTAGACGTTGCTCTTTGTGACGGATACTTATTTGTTCAAACCCTTGGGGGATTTGAAAGACGAAATATGACGCTTAATACGTCAGAAAAAATTGACATAGTTGCAACCGACTATAAAATGATAGTCAGTGATAAAAATACGTTGATTATTTGTGACGATTCTTATGCTAAATATTTAAATATTGGAGAATAATTGGAGGAGATTATGGGAGTTTTAAAGATTATTGTTGACGTTATTGTTGTAGCACTTGTTGCACTTTTGGTGTTTCTTGGTGTGAAAAGGGGATTTGTAAAATCCTTCTTCAAAAGCACAAAAATCTTTTTCGTGATTCTTGTTACTATACTTATTGGCTCTTTGGTTGTGTCCTTGTGCCAAAATTGGTTTGTTGATGGTTGGTTCGATGGCAAGGTGAGTGGCGCACTTGTTGAAAAGGCACAGAAAATTGACGGAGAACTTACCTTTGAAGCTCTAACTGAAAGTGTTCCTGCTTTGGCTAAAAAGATAGTTCCTATGGGCGAAATAGAGGAGTATTTTAACACTCTTTCAGGAAATAAGGTTGATATTGCTAATCAAATTGGAACAAAAATTGAGGATATAGCAATCAAAGTGGTTTCTAACGTAATTGGATATGTTTTGGCATTTGTTCTTTCATTTGTAATTTGTACTATAGCAATTCTCATTATTGAAAAAGTTTGGGAGCTTCCCGTTCTTGGTTGGCTCAATCACGCGGCAGGCGTTCTTTGGGGAGTTGCCAATGCGTATCTTGTAACAAGTTTTGTTGTTTGTATCGTTGCGTTGATTTTTGGAAATGCTTTTATCGAAGGAACCGTTGTTGCAAGAATTATTTATAAAATAGGTTTGTTTACTTTCTAGAGGTATTTATATGTTAATGTGTTCAAGATGCCATAAAAGAATGGCAGTTGTCTTTATCACCAAGCTTGAAAACGGCGAGAAGAAGAACGAGGGTGTTTGCATAACCTGTGCTAAAGAACTCGGACTTCCTCTTGATAATATGCTTGGCGATATGATGAATAAGCTCGGCATATCGTCTGAGGAGCTTGCAGGTATGGAGGATGATATGGCGAAAATGATGGAGGAGGGCGGAAATCTTCCTATGATGATGGAGGAGAATTCCGATGACGATGAAGCGACCACGCCCGCCATTGACCTTCAAAAGCTTTTTGGTGGCACTCCTGCAAATTCGCCAAAGGCGGATAAGGGCAAGGCAAATGCCGATGAAAAGAAAAAAGAAAAGAATAGAAAATTCCTTGATTCTTATTGTAAAAATCTCAATGCCGAGGCAATTTCGGGAAAGCTTGACTCAATAGTCGGCAGAGAAAAAGAGCTTGCAAGAGTTATTCAAATTCTTTCAAGACGTCAAAAGAACAATCCCTGCCTTATCGGTGAGCCCGGTGTTGGTAAAACGGCTATTGCAGAGGCACTTGCTCAGAAAATTGTGCGCGGTGACGTTCCTTATAAGTTAACAAACAAGGAGCTTCATCTTCTTGACCTCACGGCACTTGTGGCGGGTACGCAGTTCCGCGGTCAGTATGAGAGCCGTTTGCTTGGACTTCTTAAAGAGGTTAAGGATGCGGGCAATATTATCCTTGTTATTGACGAGGTGCATAATATCGTTGGTGCAGGAAATAGTGAGGGCAGTGTAAGTACTGCGAATATGTTAAAGCCTGCGCTTTCCCGTGGTGAAATTCAAGTTATTGGTGCGACTACTCTCAATGAATATAGAAAATATATTGAAAAGGACTCTGCTCTTGAGCGTCGCTTCCAGCCCGTTAAGGTTGAGGAGCCGTCTATTGAAGAAACACTTGAAATGCTTAAGGGAATTAAGCATTACTACGAGTCTTTCCATCAAATAAAAATTCCTGATGATATTCTCAAGAGTGCGGTTGTGCTTTCTGAAAGATATATCACGGATAGATATTTGCCCGACAAGGCGATAGACCTTCTTGACGAGGCAGCGGCAAATCTTTCGCTTAACTCTGCTTCACTTAATAAGAGCATTGAAATAAGAGAACAGCTTTTAGCTATAAAGAAGGATAGAGAATTGCTTGAAGCAACTCCGCCCGACTCTCCCGACAACGCAGATGCTTATGAAAAGATTGCAAAGCTAAAATCACGCGAAATCAAGCTTGCAGAAGAATTAAAGTTGCTTGAAGGCGAATGTGAGAGCATTATTCTCACCACCGATGAGCTTGCGGACGTGGTTGAGGTTTGGACGGGTGTGCCTGCACTCACCGTTAGTGCAAATGAGTACGAGCAGATTGATAAGCTTGAAGAACGTCTTAAAACTCACATTATCGGTCAGGATAAGGCGGTAAATTCAATTTGCCGTGCGATAAAGAGAAACAGAGCAGGTATTTCTTATAAGAGAAAGCCCGTTTCGTTCAT
>JAGBYG010000126.1 GCA_017628875.1 Clostridia bacterium | reverse complement strand
AATTTTCAACGGACATTTTATTATTCGTACTACGAAAATCAAACCGATGGCTTGATTTTCTAAAATTTACTTTGACTATGCGTAGCCGTTTTGATAGCAATATCCTTACGCTTTGTAGTAGCAAATCACAGATTTTCGAGGCAAGGAGAAAATCGTTATGTGTTGTTTTGATTTACAAAACAACACGATTTGCGCGAAATCTTGCGCGATAGCTCTACAAAAAGTTTTGCGGAGCTTTTTCAAAAGCGACCATTTTTTACTCAACTAACTTCTCCTCGATAAATTCCAATTTATGAAATAATCTATTGACACGCGCAGAGAAAATGTGATAAAATTAAAGCAACAAAGGTTTTGTGAGGTAAAAATGAAAAAAGGCAATAAAATAATAATTTCAATAGGAATAATAGTATTAGCTTTGGTGTTGTTTTTTCTTTTTGCGCTATATAACAATGGATATTCGGGTTTACACAGACACAAGGAAGCGGCGGATGGTCAAATCAAGGTTGCGTGTGTTGGCGACAGCATAACCTACGGTCACGGAATCAAGGGCTGGGCGAAGAACAACTATCCTGCGCAGCTTCAAAAAATTCTTGGTGACGGATATCACGTTGCAAATTTCGGACACAGCGGAAAAACTCTTTCAAATGACGGAGATCAACCCTATACCGAAAGTGAGCAATATCAGTTGAGCTTGGAATATGATGCGGACATTGTTGTTATTATGCTCGGCACAAACGATTCGAAGCCCGAAAACTGGACAGGTGCGCTTGATTTTGTTGAAAAATATGATAAATTTATTAATTCATATAAAGGCAATAACCCCGACGTTGAAATAATCATTTGCACGCCTGCCGCGGCATTCTTCCACAAGGGTGAGAGCGATGGTATGACTAGCTATGATATTCAACCTAAAATGGTTGAAATAATCAAAAACGAGCTTCGCACCTTTGCTCTTCTCAACGGATATAAATGCGTTGACGTCTATTCGCTTACCGAAAACCACAAGGAATGGTTCCGCGACAATGTTCATCCCTCAAAGGATGGAGCGAAAGCTATAGCCGAAGCTGTGGCGGAGAAAATAAAGAATAAAGAATAAAAAACAGGAGGGATAGATATGAAAATCAAAATTATTGCGCTTTTACTTTTACTTGCGATGCTTACTTGTATGCTATCGGCTTGTGCCGCTTCAGAGGTTTTGAAGCTCGTAAACAACGTGCTGAGCTTTTTTGTTCCGGACAAGGGTGGCATAGACAACGATTTTCAGTTTAATTTTAATGTTCCCGACCCCAATCGTTGCACAAATCACGCCATAGTGCCTCTTGAAGCTATAGCGCCCACTTGTCAAACTCCGGGTGTGAGCGGCGGTCAGGTTTGTTCAAAGTGCGGCATTGTGATTATCGCGCAGGTTGAATTGCCCACCGTTGACCACGTTTATGACGGTGTTCAGGACAAGGATTGCAATAATTGCGGCTTTATAAGAGAAGTAAAATGCGAGCATCTTGAAACTCAAACTTTGGAAGCAAAAGCACCCACTTGTACATCAACGGGTCGCACGCAGGGTGAAAAATGTATCGGATGCGGCATAATAATTGCGGGCTATGAGGTTCTTGACCCCACTGAGCACATTTATGATGGCGACAGAGACGACATCTGCAACGAATGTAATTATGTAAGAAAGCTTGCGTGCTTGCACGAGGTGACGAAAAAGCTTGAAGCGGTTGCGCCTACCTGCACCGAAACAGGTCTTACAAAAGGAAAAGAATGCGTTCACTGTGGTGAAATACTTGTTGCACAGCAGGAAATTCCTCAGACTAATCATATTGAAGGTGATTGGATAGTTGACAAAGCGCCAAGTGAGAACGAGGCGGGTGAAATACATACCGAATGTACTATGTGTAAAGCTGTTCTTCGAGAAGGCACTCTTGAATTCGTTTCAATCGAAAACGAGAACGCATCAAAGGGGCTTACCTTTGCATTAAATGACGATAAAAACAGCTACACGCTCGTTGATATGGGCGATTGCACCGACAAGGAAATTGTAATTCCTGCGTACTACAACGGTTTGCCCGTAACCAAAATCGGAGAGGGCGCGTTCTTGAACAAGTCGGAGATTACGAGCGTAATCATTCCCGAAGGTGTGCTTAATATCGGCAACGGTGCGTTCAGAGAATGTGTAAAGCTTCAAAGCGTATCAATTCCTGCAACCGTGACGAGCATTGGCGAATACGCCTTCTATAATTGCTCTCTTACCTCCATTTCCCTTCCCGAAGGATTACTTGAAATCAAGCAATATACTTTCTATGGTTGCGATTTTACTAAAATTGAAATTCCCTATGGTGTGACAAGTGTTGGAGATGGTGCGTTTGCTGAATGTGAGCTTGTGGGCGAACTTTCCCTTCCGTCTTCTCTTGAAATTATCGGCAAAAACGCTTTCTACAACTTGAAAAAGGTTGCCACCATTACACTTCCCAAGAGCTTGAAAACTATTGGCGACAGAGCGTTCAACTGTGATAGCTTGGAGGTTGAAGCAAGAGAAATTATTATGTTCAATTACGTTAACAAAATAGGAGCTTATGCGTTTGTGGCGGGCTCGACTATAAATTATAAGGGTAGGAGCGCAGAATGGAATTCCATTTTGATAGACCCGAGAAATTATCAATATATTGTGACTACTCTTGATGGCGCATTCGTGGATTAAAAGGAGGTAAAGAATATGAAAAAATTTTTAGTTTTGTTTTTTACTGTATGTCTTTTTCTTACTGCTTGTGGTATGAGTACTGACGGCGAATACGCAGCTCCCGAAAATGGAATTTTTAATGCACCCACCGAGTTTTATCTTGAATGGGATATTCCATCTGTAAGAGATATTTCCGTTGTGAAGGACGGCTGCTACAGTATGCCCGTTTATAAATTCGAAACCCTTGACGAGCTTTTGCACCTTAAGGACATCGTGGGTATGGAAAAAATCGGAAATGAAATTAACAATACGGATTATTGCTATGCTTGTGGTACGGAAGAGACCTGCAAGCACGATGAATATAACGAGGAGTTTTTTGAGTATTATACCCTTTTGGTCGGCTGGCATCAGTATGCGGGCGTTGTAATTCCAACGCACACTAAGGTTGAGGAACGAGATGCTTTGAACGACACAGAGGGAGAGACAGAGGGCGAAATCGGTGACGAAACACAAGACAACAACGGCACACCCGTTGTTGCAAAATATGAAATTGGCTATGATGGTTCTATTACGGTTTATTTGCAGGGCGCAAGTGCCGAGGGGGAAACTCAAGGTCAATGGATTTTGGTCGCAGTCCCCAAGAAAACAATGGCAGATTGCGATAGCATCGCATTTCTCGTTGAACTTCCTGCTGAATAAAACGAGGAAAATATGTAAAAATTGACGCATTGAACGTACAAAATAAACATAAAAACGCAGAGTTGGGTGGATGTGCCTGACTCTGCGTTTTTTAATTGTTTTGGCTGATTTTAAAAATTTTTTAAAAATTGTTACACTTTTTCAAAAAAATCTTGACTATAGTTGTATAGGTAAATTGGGATTTATCGAGATGTTGAAAAGTTACATTTAGTAAATGAGGAGAACTCCCTCAGTCAGCAGAGCTGACAGCCTTCGGCCCAGGTCGTAAGCATAGCTTACTCCCCGCTTTGGCTAAAAATATGCCATTGGCATATTTTTTTAACGCGTCGCGCCCTCTGTGGAAGGAGCCTTCTGTAAGGCAACCTTTCTTCGCGTAGCCGTGAAGTGTTTCAAAACCCTGTAATGCCTTATAATATCAAATAATTTGAACTATACGGCTACACACAAAAGTGAATCTAACAGAGCCCTCTTCCGCAGAAGAGGGTGGCACGGCATCGCCGTGACGGGTGTAGTTCTCCTCATTTACTTAAACTACCTCCCCGATAAATCAAAATTTGAAGACATTCCCGGCAACGTCACAGACCGTAGGGGCGATTCACAAATCGCCCGTCTCGACAAGCCAAAAATGTTAACAAATTGTAAAATTATAACAATTTTTGCACAATTTCAAAAAAAGTTCAAAAAAGTTGAAGAATTTTCCTAAGAAAAAGGGTGTTAGTATATAGAACACTTTTTAAAATGGGCAAAATTTTGCCTTTTTGAAAAGGAAATCTATATTATCGAAAGGAGCATTTTTATGAAATCCGAAAAAAGATATTTATTTGCCTTTCGCCGCTATTAGCACCGACAAAAACCATATTGACACGATACGTTAAAATGTGTTAAAATGAATTAGGAAAACGAAAGGAGTTTTTTATTATGAAAAACACAAATCTTAAACTTAACAAAATAAAACTCATCGCGAGGTTGATGGTTGTTATTCTTTTAATTACAACCTTGTTGAATTTATCCGGATGTATCTTTAGATCCACAATGGTATATGATAAGGAGTATTATAGTCACGAAGAATTTGTTAATATAATTGAACACTACAATAGTGTTAACAATGGTTCGGTAGATACCTTTATTTCATTTAATTTGGATTCCAATGATATTGTTTCTAAAGGCATATACCGTTTTTCTCTAATAACGAACAATAAGGGCTTGATACAAAAATACGGTTTTTTAGATATTTACGATGAGTTTTATAGAGTAAAACAGTTGTATTATTTAAATGATACACAATATAAAATTCTATACCACTATGACAGGAATCAAGCGCGACAGGAATTTAAACAAGATGATAAAATAGAAATAAGAATTAGTGATAAAACGCAGTGTAATTCTTTTTCTCACGATCTTGATTACCACGAAAGCTTTAATACAACGAGTTATATTGATGAAGAAGGGAAAGTACAAGTAGAAGAATTATACACAAGAATGTACAATTATGCTTATTATTGTGAATTATATATAAACGATAT
Source organism: Clostridia bacterium (assembly GCA_017628875.1). Classification (GTDB taxonomy): domain Bacteria; phylum Bacillota; class Clostridia; order Oscillospirales; family CAG-272; genus RGIG4608. The sequence continues at coordinate 5,624 of JAGBYG010000126.1, read as the reverse complement.
GGAGTGCGGATGTATTCACATTTCGAGCAAATTAGAGATGAGTACAGAAAAATTTGAGGAGATTTTTAAATTGCTATTGGATAACATCGTTATTATAAATACGGAGGGGTAAAGTATGAAAAACACAAATCTTAAACTTAACAAAACCAAGCTCGTTGCGAGGTTGATGCTTGTTGTGATGTTAATAGTTCTTGTTATAGGTTTGTTGAGTTGTAAATCAATAGATCCCTTGGATTTAGAAGGATATTCTTCTATTGACGATGATGATTGGAGATTGATACGCGAAATCACACCCAATCCAAATCCATACGTCAAAAATGGTTACGTGCCTGATATCCCACCCACAACATCAAATCTTTGGAGTGCATTGGAATCAATAGCTTATGGAGACAAAACTTTTTACTTAGCACGAATATTAAAAAACAACTTTTATTTTTTGTGTGGTTATGAAAACGTTTTTCATCCTGATTGGATATATAAATATTTCAGAGATTCTTATTCAGCTGATATATATGATTGGTACAAGGTAAAAAATCTTGAAAACATAGAAAGCAAAATTGATAGCAATAAGCTGCGATACGTTTACATTGTTTTTGATTGCTATATTGAAGAAGACATTATTAATGAAATTGATTTGAATTACTATTGCAAATATTATTTAAAGCTTGATGTCAATTCTATAGACGGATTAAATGTTGACACTCTTATACAGCAAGACGAAATCCTCTTACTTGAAAGACCTGATATAAACAAACAAGCACAGTTCCCATTTTATACAAAGGATGATCTCGGAGCATATTATTGGTTATATACCAACAAAGAAGGTAAACAATATCTTGCGACAATGGATAAAATATATGGAACGCTTAATGACGAAATTACGATTATCAGTAATCCCCACGAAAAAATGTTTGAATATTATCAAAATCTACACGAATACTTTGAACCGCTTGAAGAATTGAATAAGAATTATGCAGGCACAGATTACAACACCTCAATACAGTTTGAAGAAATATATGAAATGTATATTGGAATTGATTTTGAAACGTTGAGGAATATATCTGTTGGTATTTTAGGAGGGGAATAAATGAAAAACACAAATCTTAAACTTAACAAAACAAAGCTCGTTGCGAAATTGATGCTTATTGTGATTTTGGTGGTGAGTGTGTTAAATTTGTCTTCGTGTAATATTAATTTTCCTTGGACTCAACGCGGATGGTTTAGTTCGGGCGGACATTTTGATACATTCAAAGATGCTGAAGAATATATAAATAATTCTCCCAAAGATGGAAACACGTTCATTCTCTTTGATTTGGACAATGAAGAATCCGTTGAGAAAATATCTTATGACATTGATGCACTTGGGACTGTAAAAAACAAGAAGCTTGTATATTCTTGGGGGATTTTATACGGAAATTTTGAAATAAGGATTGAAGGGCAAGATAATAATATTGAAGTCGGTTATCAAGTTTGTCCGTGGAGAATAACTGTAAATGATAATGCTGTTTTAGAAATGAAATTAGATGAAGTGATAGTAAATAATGATTATCGCGACCCTTCTAAACAAATAGTGTCAGTTGGGTTTGTTGTGTGTGATGGCAATCAAGTGATTATTAATATAGGCTTTGACAACGGTCCTTTACTTGAAGATGGAAACTACGAAGAATACTATTCCGATGTTTGCGATATGTTATTAGAAAATTTGGTTGTGATTAAATAGGAGGATTTATGAAAAAGATCGGCAGTGATTCGGGAAATATCATTATGTCTATAACCAAAGAGTCGCTTAACGGCAGTTACATTCTCCCCGATGGCACGATAATGCTCGTTGACGAGGATATTGAAGCGTATCTCAATGGAACACTTGTTTTCTACAATAAAAACAATGTTCCAGAAACTCAATAAACATTAACTAAAATCTCCTTAATAAGAAATAAAAAACAAGGGCACAGCCATCGGCTATGCCCTTTTGCTTTTAGTGATACCCGTTAAATCCGAATTTTTTGATGATTTCGGGGTAATTTTTGAACGTAAAGTTTAGGTCGCACATTCCTTCGACTGCACCGTTTTCGTACCCCTCGACGTTGCCCTCGTATTGCCACATCGAATAGAGTCCGCTATATTCCAAAATGCGCTCGTCGGTAGCTTCGGTATAACGTGCGTACCAAACGTCATAAAGACGGAGAGTTTTTTCGTTATTGAACACATTGTAAAGGAAATTATTGTTTGTATAAATACCCGGATAATAGCCGTTATCAACCATTGTTGTCATAAACGTGTGTGCTATTTCCATTATCTGCGTTTCACTAAAGGTTGACGGCTGGTAGCTTGAATAGTCCTCAATATCATAGAAAACGGGGTATTCTAACTTCTTGCCCTCAAGCCACGCGGCAACTCGCAAAGCGTCTGCCTTTGCTTCGTCTTTATTCGTTGCAAGTGTGAAGAAATAAACTCCAATGTCGAGTCCTGCCTCGCGTGCCGCGGCATAGTATTCTTCAAATCTTGTATCGAGGTCGGTGTTATAGCCAACTCGAAGAATTACAAAATCAACGCCCGCCGCCTTGAGTGCGTTAAAATCAACGTCTTTTGAGTGATGCGAAAGGTCAAGACCGAACGCAAGACTTCCCCGTCCTTCACCCTCTGCGCCCGAGAAAATGTCGGAATAGAATACGTAATCCGCGATGGACTCGCTTTCGCATACGGTACATTTGTAAATCGTGTAACCCGTCTGCTCGATATTGGGGCGAACGTAGGTTTTTTCATAAGTATGCTCAACCTTTGCTACCGCGTCCGAATTGTATGTAAAGTCACAGGCGGAGCATTTATAGGTCGTATATCCCTCCTGCGTGCAAGTGGGCGCAACCGTTGTTTGCGAAAGGGTGTGTCCGAGCGGAGCAACTTGGTCGCCTATGTATTCATAGTCGCAATTTATACATTCGTAAACACTATACCCTTCACTTGTGCAAGTGGGGTCAAGTGTTGCCGCTTTGCTTGTGTTATGCTCAACGGGTGAGGTGTAATCGCTATTGTATTCATAAGAACAGCTTGCGCATTTATAAATACTGTAGCCCTCTTGTGTGCAAGTGGGTGTTACCGTCGAGGCTTTGCTTACACTATGCCCCGAAGGATCAACATAATCGCTTGTGTATTCATAATCACAATTAGCGCATTTATATGTGCTATACCCCTCTTGCGTGCAGGTGGGTTCGACAGTTGAAATCACACTTGCGCTATGTCCTTTGGGATCGGTATAGTCGCTTATATATTCATAAGTACAATTGGAGCATTTGTACGTGCTATAACCTTCCCTCTCGCACGAAGGAGCAGTTGTTGTCTTTGTGATTGCGTGTCCTTTTGGATCAACGTAGTCGCTTACGTATTTATGCTCACATTTTGAGCAAGAAAAGGTTGTAAATCCCTCTAAAATACAAGTTGGCTCGGTTTTTTCACCGGACAAATCGTGTCCGAGAGGTTTTATATAATCGGTGTTTTTGGAAAAACCACAGTCGGAGCAGGTCTGCTTCGTATATCCCTGACCCTCGCAGGTGGGGGCAATCACGGTTTTTTCAAAATTGTGTCCTTTGGGGCTTACATAAGTGTCAACGTTTACAACGTCGCAAACGGAACAGGTGTGAGTGGTATATCCCTCTGCGTCGCAAAGAGGAGCAGTTACGGTGTCGGTAAATTGATGTCCTATGGGAGCGACGAAATCTGCCTCGAACGTGTAATCGCAGGTCAAACATTCATAAAATGTATATCCCTTTTCTTGACACGTTGGCTCGTTCGGCGTTTTCTTGCAAAAATGATGCTTGCATTCCCCCGGGAAAAATATGTAAATCAACACCCCAAGTACCGAAAGACATACGATGAGAGTGATTATTAATAGTATCGTTTTGGTCTTTTTTGTCATTTTTCCTCCTTGGAAAGTTACAAAGTAAAGAATTGTTCTTTTTCGAGAAAAAGAACCAAAAAGCTTTTAATCGCTTTTTGAAAACAAATTTCGCGCAAATTGTGTCAACGAGTTGACACAGGCGATTTTGCTTTAACTAACTTTTATTCCGCAGCTTCGAGGTATGCTTTTTGCTCGTCGGAGAGATAATCGATTTTAATTCCGTTTGAACGGAGCTTGATTTCTGCAACCTCGCGGTCAATTTCCACAGGAACTGCGTAAACCTTATTTTCGAGCTTTCCGCGATTTTTAGCAAGGTATTCAAGTCCCTTTGCCTGAATTGCAAAGGACATATCCATAATTTCTGCAGGGTGTCCGTTTCCTGCAGCAAGATTTACAAGGCGTCCTTCGGCAAGAAGATTGAGAATTCTGCCGTCTGCCATTCTGTAGCCACGGATATTGGGCTTTCTGTCCCACTCCTCAACTGCCATATCAGAGAGAGCAACCTTGTCAATTTCAACGTCAAAATGTCCGCTGTTTGAAAGAAGCGCGCCGTCCTTCATAACCTCAAGATGCTCGCGGCGGATAACGTCCTTGCAACCTGTAAGAGTTACGAACAAATCGCCAATTTTAGCAGCTTCGTCCATAGGCATAACGGAGAAACCGTCCATAGTTGCTTCAAGTGCTTTGATGGGGTCGATTTCGGTAACAACTACCACCGCGCCCATACCTTTAGCACGCATAGCCATTCCCTTTCCGCACCAGCCGTAGCCCGCAATAACAACGGTCTTGCCTGCGATGATGAGGTTTGTGGAATTCATAATTCCGTCAAGCGTGGATTGTCCCGTGCCGTAACGGTTGTCAAAAAGATGCTTGCAATCGGCATCGTTAACGTCAATCATGGGATAATCAAGAAGTCCCGCGCGCTCGCGTGCAAAAAGACGGTGAATGCCCGTTGTTGTTTCTTCGCAACCACCGATAAGATTTTTTGCGTAATCGCGGCATTTGCCGTGAATAAGGTGAGTGAGGTCGCCTCCGTCATCGATCATAAGGTCGGGACAAAGTGAAAGGGTTTTGATGAGGTGTTCTTCATACTGCTCGTTAGAAACTCCGCGCCAAGCGTTTACCTCAAAGCCGTCCTCTACAAGTGCCGCAGCAACGTCGTCTTGAGTTGAGAGGGGGTTGCAGCCCGTTACCCAAACCTCTGCGCCACCTGCCTTAAGTACCTTTGCAAGATAAGCGGTCTTTGCTTCAAGATGTATGGACATCGAAATTTTGAGTCCCTTGAATGGCTGATTTTTCTCAAAATCTGCCTTGATTGTGTTGAGAATTGGCATATACGATGCCACCCAGTTTATTTTATCGTGGCCCGATGGGGCAAGCTTAATATCTTTAATATCGCTCATTTTTTTGTTTCTCCTTTGTTAAACAATAATACATAATAATTCTATCATAATTTATTGATTATTGCAAGAGGGATTTTTATAAATTAGGATTTATCGGGGAGTTAGTTAAAATAAAACCGCCTACGCGGCGGGCGCGCGCTTTTGAAAAAGCGCGGCAAAACAATCGCGTGGGTTTATGCTGACTCTACGTAAATTTTCGATAAAACACGAGTGTTTTATCGGTTCACTTTCTAAAATCCTTTTACGAAAATGAATTTTCGACAAGGATTTCATCAACTGAACTACGAAAATCAAACCGATGGCTTGATTTTCTAAAATTTACTTTGTTT